>NZ_JBHVSI010000012.1:0-76541 GCF_042885335.1 Neobacillus sp. NPDC058068
ACCCCGCAGGCGCTTTAGCGCCGAGGAGGCTCACCGCCCGCCCCGCGGAAAGCGAAGCGCCTGGAACGGAAATCAACATTCCCTTTTAACACAGCTTTTCTTTAAGAAATTCTTAAGAAAAGACGTATAGAATATATTTGGAAATAATATTCCTTTATCCTTTTAGTATTATTTGGTATGTTATATAATAGTATATTACGATAGTCGTTGTTTATAGGTAAATTATCTTATAAGGAATGGTATAATCTTCTATGAAAAAATTACTAATAGTCATTATTATTCTTGTCATATCATTTATTAGTACGAAGACGATATTTGCTGTGAAATCCAAGTCCAAATCCAACCAATCGGTATTCGCCTCTCTCAAAGAGGCTGCTCAATTAAAAATGCGTGAAGTAAATATTCTGCAAAAAGAGGTTCCCAGTTTACCAGATAGTATCCTTCTCGATGTTCCGTTATTAAATCAAATGGATAAACCCAAGCTCTACAACGGGTGTGAGGTTACCAGTTTGGCCATGATTCTTAACTATCATGGTATAAAAGTGACAAAGAATGAATTAGCTGAAAAAATCAAAACAGTCCCGTTAACTTATAGTAATGGCAAAAAGGGGAATCCAAATGCTGGCTTTGTAGGGGATATGGCAAACGGACCAGGTCTTGGTGTATACAATGGTCCGGTATTCGAACTGGCACAGAAATATGTTGGGGATAGAGCGGTCAATTTAACGAATCAACCGTTTAGTGATTTATTAACTGAAGTGGGTCAAGGGCTTCCGGTTTGGGTCATTACAACGTCCAACTTCACACCTGTCTCTGTCTTTCAAACGTGGGATACACCGCAGGGGAAAATTGATATTACATTTAGTGAACATAGTGTCGCAATTACCGGATACGATGAAAATTATATTTACATAAACGATCCTTATGGGGAGAAAAATAAGAAAATAAACAAAGACAGTTTTATCAAAGCTTGGGAGAAAATGGGCAAACAAGCAATTGTGATTAAAAAATAAAAATGACCTGAAATGGGCGAAGGCAGAGGAATGATTTATCCCTCTGCCTTCTTCGCTTCTGATTCAATTTTTTAGAATCCATATCGTAACTTGTGAATGGTTGTATTGTTAATGTCCAGCTTAAGCGCCTGATCAAGGCACTTGCGCTTTTCTTTTTGCCATCGCAAGGTAAAAACTTATATATTGTAATTGTTATAAAAACAAGTTTGCCGCGGTTATTCTTCCACCTGATGGTTTTATACCTAAACGACGTAAGCCCTACCTCTCTTACATCCTAACGGCTCCGAAGCCGATCCAGTGTGAATAAGTTTTTATTTTAAACATAAGCAGAATGCCAGAAAAAATTCTTACATTGCGTTATCTCATTAATTACAAGTTACTTTATTGTAAAGCACAAACACTAATATTACAGGATACTTGTAGTTTTGTCAATATTTATTAATTCTATTTGTAAAAAGGAGGATTTTCCATCCATTTCTCTAATTACCTTATATAAAGGCTGTGTTAAAAGTGAATGTTGATTTCCGTTCCAGTCGCTGCTCCCGCAGGAGTCTCGGGCCTGAAACGAAGATCAACATTGTGCTCAAAATCAACAATGTGGCTTAACACAGCCTATATAAAAGAAAAAAGGTGGAACTTTATATGAGCCCATTTATATTTGCTTGTATGACGCCGCATGGCGGGGAAATTATTCCAGAACTACAAGGTGCTTTTCCAGAAAGAATGTCGATAACACGGAAAAGTATGGAAAAATTAACGACTCTGATGACTGAAGCGAATCCGGATTGTCTCATCATTCTTACACCGCATGGAACAAGAATTCATGGTCAATTCGCAATCACGGATTCAGAGAGAATAGCTGGGACCGTTGAAGAAAACCAGGCGTCGTATGCTATGGAAAAACTGGTAGACAGAAAACTAGCTCGGATGATTAACAAATGTGCACAGGAGGAAGGAATTCCATCTGCCACGATTAATTTTGGAACTGCTGCTGGTCCAATTTCTTGCCTGCCACTCGATTGGGGCGTAATTGTTCCGCTAAGGTTTATGCCGGATGTGCCAATTGTTGTCATTAACCCGGCAAGAGAACTTTCTTTTGACCAGCATTTGGAATTTGGAAAGGCACTCGGAAAAGCTGTCAAACAATCTCAAAAGCGCGTTGGTCTCATTGCCAGCTGTGATTGGGCCCATGCCCATGACGAGGATGGTCCATACGGCTTCGACCCGGCGGCCAAGCTTTTCGATAAACAAGTAGTAGATTTAATTAAAACTAATCAACTCGAGAAAATGGCGGAATTCGAAGAAGGTTTTATTGAGGCAGCAAAGCCAGATGGAATCTGGCAGACGTTAATTCTTGCCGGGGCGATCCCTGCTGAAGAACGCCATGTCGAATTTCTATCCTACGAAGCGCCAACCTACTTTGGCTTAATTTGTGCGGCCTATTATTCCAAAAGAAAATAGATATATTTTACAAAACGAAGGTCAGTACGATGACCTTCTATTTTTTATGTGAAAATAAAGTAAATTTTATGAAAGTTTTTTTGAGTTGAAGGAAATTGGGGACTTTTGTCGTATTGTTTATCTATCTAGTTGGTTGTCCTGGGGGAATTGCAATGTTGGCAGAAAAACTTCTTTTGAATTTATTAATTACATTAGCACCAGTCCTGCTTTATAGCATTCTTATTGATGATAAGCGAAAAATTAATTCTCGCTTAATGTGTGGCCTGGCACATAGTGCTGCCGCGGTTTCGTGTATGCTTTTTTCCTATTCAAACTACGGTTTCCATTGGGACTTGGGTTATGTTCCTCTTATTATCTCGATCCTTTATGAGGGTCCGGCAGTGGGCGGAATCGTTTTTGGCATGATTTTTGGAGCGCGTGTCATCATTGGCGGTGACACAGTAGTTTTTGAATTAGTGAATATCTTTTTAATCGCGCTTGTCTCCTTCCTCTTGAGGAAGAAGTTTTGGAATTTTACCGCAAATATAAGAGTTCTTATCGCAACGGTTATTGGCGGCTGGTCGCTAATCCTTTGCTATTTATCCTTTATCTTTTACCGCTATTTTACCGGAGGTTTCTTAAAATTAGATTTTAATATTCCTGACGTCCTCCTTGTCGGTCTGATTGAAACGCTGGCTATTGTCTTAGGAGCTAAGCTGAATGAGGGGATAATCGATAGGAAAAGGATGAAAGAAGAGATTCAGCGGGCAGAAAAGCTGAATACACTTGGAGAGCTCGCCGCTTCGATTGCCCATGAAGTCCGCAATCCATTGACGGTTGTAAAAGGGTTTCTTCAGTTGATGCAGCAACAGGAGAACGGAAAGAATTACGAATATCTTTCCCTTGTTTTAAGTGAATTAGGTCGTGCGGAATCGATTATTAGTGACTATTTGAATTTTGCCAAACCTAAATTTGAAAAAATAGAAACATTTCAATTAAAGGAAGTGCTCTCAGAAGTAGTTATGCTATTGGAGCCGCTTGCAGTAAAGCAGGGGGTAGAGCTGAAAAGTGAATTGGACGCATCTGAATTCTCGCTAGTTACCGATCGGAATCAGTTAAAACAAGCCTTAGTTAACTTAATAAAAAATGGAATTGAAGCGACTACGGATGGCGGGATAGTAACCATTCATTCAAAGATTGACAATAATCAGGCGGCTATTCAAATCTCTGATACAGGCAAGGGGATGACGAAGGAACAAATAGCGCGGATTGGCACCTTATTTTATACGACTAAAGATAAAGGAACAGGGCTTGGTACATCTGTTTCCTTAAGAATTATCGAAACCATGAAGGGAAAGGTGTCTTACCAGAGTGAACCTGGATTAGGTACAGAAGTTACGATGGTCCTGCCGGTAAGTAAAAAAGAAGAATTAATGATAGGTTAAGCTAACCATTTTGATAAGTGGTTAGCTTTTTTTGTGGCATTTTTATCGAATTATGTCGAAAGTTACCGTTTTTTTTTATTTTTTTGTCATTATTTTTGAAAAAAGATGGTAAGATAGTAGTGGAAAATACTTTTTAATATTTTCAGAAAAATTCATCGCGATAACTAGGTCAAGGGAGCAACTAACATGAAAGAAAGCAACAATAGTCCTAAATTGATATTTGAAGAGAAAAAGGCGATAAAACTATTTTTGTGGTTGTTTTATGTCTTTTTTATTACCTTTGATTTATTTTGGTATTTTATTTTGCCTCATTTTTCAAAATTTGGTGATAAAGAATTTCTTGAAGAAGGACTTGGATACTGGATTTTTATCTTAGTCTTTGGATTGCTGCCTGTTTCCGTTTATTTAATTAGAAAGGGTAAACCCTATCATGTTAAATATATAATTTTAATCAGCTATATCTTTATAGATATTATTGATAATCTTATTAGGTATTTTGGATCCCCACTAAAATTTGCGTCGGGAAATGTTGTTGAGTTATTATTTATATTTTTTTCGCCAATATTCGTGAATAGAAAATATTTTTGGACTGCCTCATTAGGGATTATTGGGAAATATCTCTTTTTAGGAATAGTTCTCCAAAATCCGGAGGTGTTACCTGCTGCATTTGTTATTGTCATTATCGCTGCAATCGCTTTTATTATCCTAATAAGATTTTTTTCGTATATTAATTCATTAACTGAAGTTCATGAAGATCTCCGCCAAAAAGAAAAGCTGGCTGTCATCGGTCAAATGGCTGCAGCGATTGGCCATGAAATTCGTAACCCCTTGTCATCATTAAAGGGTTTTACACAGTTACAGCAGGAACGCCATCCAAATAGTAACGAGTATTATCCAATTATGATTCAGGAAATTGACCGGATTAATTCCATTGTTAACGATTTGATGTACCTTGGGAAACCGAAGGAAATCAAATTTGAAAAGGCTAGTCTTGAAGAAATTATTGCCTATACGTTGTCGATTACGCAGCAACAAGCTGAACGACAAGGGGTAACAGTGGAAACGATAATGGCCGGACCGCTGCCGCCTATCGATTGTGATGAGAAACAATTAAAGCAAGTGTTTATAAACCTAATCAAGAATGCGATTGAATCCATGCCTAATGGGGGAGAGATAAGGGTTCATGTAAAGGTTCATGAGCAGAAAAAAATGCTCATCGAAATCCAAGATGAAGGTTGCGGAATTGAGGATGAAGACATTCTTAACCTGGGAGAACCTTTTTATACAACGAAAAAAGATGGTACTGGATTAGGTCTAATGGTGACAAATCAAATTATTCAAGATCACCATGGAAATACAAAAATAGAAAGCACGATTGGTAAAGGAACGAAGGTCAATGTAACATTACCTATAAAGCAGGGAAATTATTGAAAAAAATAGTTCTATATTTATACAAAATTCTTCAAAATAATATCTATCAAGGGTACAACGAATGATATATAATGGAGAAGAATATGGAATTTTAATAGATTTTGTAAGCAATAATTGATAATCTTGTTACGAAATATTCATAATTATGTTAATATTACATAAACCTTATATTTCGACACAATGTAGAAATAAGGCAATTGTAATGATGCGCTTGGAGGATTATATGATACCACACGAAGAACAGCGGACCATCAAATGGTTTCTCTTATTTTCTTATATTATTTTAATAAGTTATGATTTATTTTATTATTATCTATATCCTACCTTTATATCACATAAAGATATTGGTCCTAAAAACAAGTTCTTTTATTTAACTTATTTTGTATTAACAATTTTGTTAATAGTTGCTTTTTACTTAAATAAGGTGAATAAGCAATCTTGGATTAAGTATGTGTTTATTATTAGCTATTTACCGACAAGTTTTACTGTTGATATATTAAACTATTATGGAAGCGGTGCAGAGTATTTCAGTGGGAATGTGGTAGAGGTATTTTTGATTTTAACATTGCCTCTGTTCTTAAATTCAAGATATTTTTGGTTAGTAAGTTTGGGTTACTTAACAAAATATGCATTAATTGGAATTATTTTAAATTCCTCGTATGTAATTGTTCCAATAATATTTATTATTATATTGTCTATTGTGTCTTTCTTTTTATTAGTTCGCTTTCAAGGATACGTACAAGCTATTAGCTTTTCATATGATAAACAGTTAGAAGGAATGGTAAAAGGAGTTATTGCAACATTGGAGCTTAAGGATCCGTACACTAGAGGCCATAGTGAACGTGTTGCAACTTACGCATTGTTATTGGCAAAAGAAATAGGTAAATTTTCGAAAGAAGAACAAAAATCATTTTATTATGCCTGTTTACTACATGATATCGGGAAAGTTCATATTCCCGATTCAATATTAATGAAGCCAGGGAAATTGACAAAGGAAGAATTTGAAATTATTAAGTCACATCCAGGTGTTGGTGCAGAAGCAGTAAAGAATGTTGAAGGAATAAAGGATTGTATTTGTGTTATTCGTTCCCATCATGAGCGCTGGGATGGAAAAGGCTATCCTGATCAATTAAGTGGAGAAGGGATACCTTTCCTTGCTAGAGTGGCAACTGTGGCGGATGCTTTTGATGCCATGACATCCTCACGTTCTTATCGAGCAGCAATGCCCGTTGAAGAAGCCTATCAACGTATTATTGAAGGTAAGGGTTCCCAATTTGATCCAATGCTAGTGGAAGAATTTAAAAAGGTTTACCCGGCATGGATTAAATTTCATGAAAAATATCCATGGACGAAACAATGGGAATTACCAAAGGAGGTGGAATTATGAAAATTCGTAAGCTGAAGAAAGTTAAAACTACGTGCTGGTGGTGTCCTTACGTACCAGGATGGAAAGGATGATAGAAAGGGATGCTGGCAGAATAAGCTATGCATCCTTCTTTTTTGCTAAAATTACAAATCAAAGGGTGTTGAAATGAACCTTACACTCGATTCACGTTTATTATTGGTTCCTATCGAGATTCGCGAGGATAAAAAACATTACATCGTTGAAGATAAGACTTCCGGTGAGTTCTTCGAAATGCCCGAGGTTTGTATCGATGCCATCCATTCAATTAACAAAGGCGAAACATTGGGGGAAATCGAACAACAACTGAAAGAGAAGTACCCTGCGGAAGAAGTTTGCCTGATTGATTTTGCAGAGCAACTGCTAGAGATGCATCTTGTTGCTGAAATTGATGGTGTCAAAGTTGAAGTTAATAAAGTAAAAAAGGAAACTTTAGGCTTTTTGTGGCTTTCACCACAAATAGGAAAATTCTTTTTTAATAAGCTCTCCCTTTTTCTGTATGCGGTGTTATTCATCAGCAATGCCTTCCTTTTCATCGCAAAGCCGACATTATTTCCACACTATAAGGACTTGTTTATCTTTGATTTAATGGTTCTCAATATTCCAGCATGGATGCTTTTGACGTTTATTCTTGTCTTAATCCATGAATTTGGCCATATTTTAGCGATGAGGGCGCAAAATTTGCCGACTAAGTTGGAAATCGGCCATCGTTTATTTCTTGTCGTCCTTGAAACTGATATGTCATCAGTATGGAAACTGCCTTCAGGGAATCGCAATGTTTTATTTCTTGCCGGGCTTTGTTTTGATACAGTGATCCTGACGCTTGCCTTAGTAAGTCAGCTAATCTTCGCAAACGGGTCAGCGATTTTCCTGAGTATCATGCATGTGGTGGTTTTAGACACATTTATTCGCATGGTGTACCAATGCTGTGTTTATATGAAGACTGATTTATATTATGTTTTTGAAAATGTATCCGGCTGTTATAACTTGATGGAAAATGCCCAGCAACTGATTAGGAAATGGCTTCCGTTTCAACAATCAGCTTCTAATAGTGAAGTTGTTTTTGCTGAAGAAAGAAGAGTTGTAACCATCTATTCCATTTTCTATTTCGTTGGTGTATTTGTGACCCTTGGCTTATTTTTCATTTATTATATTCCTCAACTATTGTTTGCCTGGAAAAAGGTCTTGCCAGGTTTTGCAGCCAGTCCAGCAGCACTTCCGTTCTGGGATGCCATGCTTTTCACCTTGCAAATAGTAATTGCTTTTGGACTCCTCCTTTACGCTTGGAGAAAAAAATATATTCGCGGATAGCTTTGTGACAGAACTTTGTCTAATAATGAATATCTAAGGGTTTTTTCCCCCGATGATGGGGGAGTTCCCCGATATAGATAGCACTTCTGTTTTTCTTACAATAAAGGTAAGAAAACGGAAGTGTTATTTTGTTTCTAAGGAGGAACATGAAATGCAGGCGAATACTTCAACAACTAAAAAACCGGGAAGCTCAGTCAATGATGCCTTTGCTTCACATTTTGCGAAATCAATGTTTCTATCGATCGTCGGACTATTGATCTTAACTTTTATCGGCACAAGAATGTTCACCCACGTCGACTTGAATTTATACGGATATATGGTCGGAACCATCGTTTTTATCGGAGGATTCTTCTATAGGTTTATCGCTTGGGGTGAAAGGCCGCCGACCAAATTTTTTATAAAAAAAGGCTTAAAGCTGCTGTTTAGAAAAAGCACACCGAAAACGGCTGTAAATCATTTAGCAATTTTCGATTTCATCCGCAATCGCGGCGTTTACCGCTGGGTTCAGCATATCTTAATGGGCTGGGGCTGCGTCCTTGCCTGCCTAGTTACCTTTCCTCTCGTGTTTAGCTGGATGTATTTTACGATGGAAGACAATGGCTATTATACGATTGTGTTATTCGGAATGAACATCATGAACGTAAAAGCTGATGGAATCATCGCTTGGTTATCCTACAATGCCCTGAACATTGCAGCCATCATGGTGACGGCTGGAGTATGTATGGCGCTATACCGCCGCTTGAAAAATATGCAGGCGAGAGCAGAGCAAAAATTTATATACGACTTCTTACCGCTTTACTTATTACTATTTATTTCGATTACGGGACTTTCACTAACGTTCCAAAACGTTTTTCTACATGGCTGGATGCAGCCGCAAATGTCGCTGATCCACCAATTTTCCGTTATCGTAACGTTAATCTATCTGCCATTCGGAAAGCTGGCCCACATTCCTTTCCGTCCAGTGAGCGTTTTTGCAAGAAACTACCGTGAGCATTATGGGGAACAACATATGAAAGAGTGTAAAGTGTGTAGCGATCAGTTTGTATCGGTTGAACAATCAAATGATGTCATTCAAGTGTTAGGCGTAAATGAAATTGATTTCAATATGAATGACGGCTTTAATCTTGCTGAACTATGCCTGCCATGCCGCAGGAAATATCGAATTGCGAAATTCTCAGGTTTCGCAACGCATCAAGTGAAGGTCAAGGAGGCAAACCAGAATGCAAATGGATAACTTTAGAAATGAACGGGATCAATATTTTAAAGAAATCGACAACTTAAACCATCCAAATGAAACATTAGTCAAGACACATTGCAGCTATTGCGCGATGCAGTGTGGGATGAACTTAAGGGTAAATACAAAAACAAACAAGATCGTTGGGGTTGAGCCTCGATATGATTGGCCGGTAACTTTAGGAAAGATGTGCCCGAAAGGAGTTACGGCTTACCAGCAAGTAAACAATAAAGATCGTTTATTAAAACCATTAATTCGTGATGATCAATCATTAAAAGGGACGAAAAATGGCTTCCGTGAAGCAAGCTGGGATGAGGCATATGATCTTATCGTAAAAAAATTCACCGAGCTACAAGAGAATTATGGAAAAGATTCACTCTCTGTGTATAGCGGTGTTTCTATGACAAATGAAAAGTGTTATTTAACCGGAAAATTTGCTCGTGTCGGACTTCAAACACGCTATATTGATTATAATGGCCGATTCTGTATGGCTAGTGCTGCAGGTGGTTTAAATCGTTCATTGGGTATTGATAGAGGTTCAACAATTCCCTGGACGGATGTACAGGATACCGATTGTATATTTCTTGCCGGCAGTAATACCGCTGAATGTCATCCGACGATGATGTTCCGGGTTTGGGCAATTCAAGAACGGGGCGGCTATGTGATTGTTGCAGATCCAAGGGAAACACCGGTTGCCAGAAGAGCAGATCTTCATCTTGATTTAAGACCAGGTACAGACCTTGCACTAGCTAATGGAATTGTCAATTTATTAATCCAAAATGGTCATATTGACGAAGAGTTTATCAAAAATCATACAAATGGCTTTGAAGACACAAAAGAACTTGTTAAACAATTCACACCGGAATATACAAGCGCAATAACAGGGGTAGCTCCTGAGAAAATTATTCGCGCGGCAGAAATATACGGTAAAGCTCCAAACGCGATTGTCATGTTTGCCAGAGGGATTGAGCAACAAATTAAAGGGGTAGATAATGTTTCTGGCTATACGAATATGGCCCTTGTAACCGGGAAAATTGGTCGTGCCAAATCAGGTGTTGCAACCATTACAGGACAAGGAAATGGCCAAGGTGGACGTGAACATGGGCAAAAAGCCGATGCACTGCCTGGCTATCGAAAAATTGCCAATCCAGATCACGTCAAATATATTTCAAAGGTGTGGGGGATTGAACCTGAAGAAATGCCGAAAGAGGGAGTATCCGCATTTGAAATGTTTGGCTTAATGGAACAGAAAACTATACGTGCTTTATACCTATTATGTTCAAATCCTGCCGTTTCTGCACCAGATCAAAATTATGTTCGGGAACAGATGAAAAACTTGGACTTTATGGTATGCGTTGACTTTTACCTATCAGAATCTGCTGAATTTGCTGATGTCGTGTTACCTACAACAACTTGGGCAGAGGATGAAGGAACAACAACAAATGTTGAAGGTCGGATCATTAAGATTAATCAGGCACAAATGCCGGTAGGCGAATCAAAGCCAGACTGGCAGATTCAAGTAGAAATTACTGAGCGAATGGGCCGTGGTAAATATTTTTCTCACTTAAAAACCCCTGCAGACATATTTAATGAACTTCGGGTTGCTTCTAAAGGTGGAACGGCTGACTACTATGGTGTTACATGGGAAAAGATCGACAAGCAAGATGGCGTATTCTGGCCATGTAAAGATGAAAATGATCCTGGAACACCACGTTTATTTTTAGATAAAAAGTTTAATCATCCAGATGGAAGAGCTAAAATTTTTGCCTTGCCATACAGACCTTCCGCAGAAGAACCGGATGAAGAATACCCATTGCGATTAACAACAGGACGTGTTGTCTACCATTATTTATCAGGGAATCAGACGAGAAGAATTCAATTCCTTCGTGATATGTGTCCTGAACCATTTGTAGAAGTACATCCAGAAACAGCAGCAAAATACAATATTGATCACGAAGAACTTGTCCGTCTCTATACACGTAGAGGAGAAACAACCTATAAAGTTAAAATCACAGAGGCCATTCGGAAGGATACCGTGTTTGTTCCGTATCACTGGGGCCATGAAAAATCTATTAATCTATTGACAATAGGTGCGCTTGATCCAATATCACGGATGCCGGAATTCAAGGCATGTGCCGCGCAGATTGAAAAACTGAAAATAAAGAAGGTGCAGTAAATGAAGAAGAGGCTATATTTAGAACTTGAAAACTGTATAGGGTGCCGCTCTTGTTTAGCGGCTTGTACACAGTGCGGAGGGCATGAGGAACGGAACCGTAACTATGTTTACGACGTAAACCCGCTTGTTAACCGTCAAACGATGCCTCTTATGTGCCTTCACTGCGTGAATCCGGCATGTGCGAGAAGCTGTCCGGCTCAGGCAATCCAAATACACGAAACTGGAGCCGTCCTTTCCGCTCTTGTAGAAAAATGTATTGGCTGCCAAAACTGTACGATTGCATGCCCGTATGGTATACCAAAGTTTGATACAGAACAAAATCTCATGTATAAGTGTGATTTATGTATCGACCGGTCAAATGATGGCATTCCGCCGATGTGTGCTAGTGTATGTCCAACAAACACATTACAATGGCTAACTGATGAAGAAATTGAAGCGAAACAAAAGCAATATAATTTAGATAATGGTAAATGGGTAACAAGCATGCCTTACTTAGAAGGCGAAACAAACGTAAAAGTGAATCTTCCTGGTATCCTGCAGGGCGTCACTAAATTGTTCTAGGAGGGATTAACATGAGCGATAAAAATAATAAAATCCCGTTCAATGAAGATAACTATACACATAATATCAACCGCAATAATGAACGAAAACTGGACCGCCGGGGGTTTATGAAAACATTGGTGGGGGCAGCAGGTGTGTTCGCTGTTTCCTCCCTGCCATGGGGAGTGCTTGCAGCAAAAGAATTAACCGGACTTGGAGACAAGAAATATCCGAAACAGAAAATCACTGATGTTAGTGCCTTACCAATCGGTGATGCTGTAGATTTTGCTTTTCCAGGCGAGCACGATAGCGCAATATTAATCCGGCTTTCAGAAAATAAATACGTGGCCTACCAAAATGCCTGTACCCATCTGCGCTGCCCGGTTTTTTGGAAAAAGGATGAAGGAGAAATGATTTGCCCTTGTCATCATGGGAAATTTGATGTCAATTCCGGAGAACCGACTGCGGGGCCGCCAAGACGTCCGCTTCCAGAAATTCATGTAAAAGTTGAAAACGGCGCTGTATATGCCGTGGGGGTGAAACGTTATGAAGCGTAGTTACCTGCCTGTCGCCCTTCTTCTTGCCGTGTTGATGTTAAACATAATTTTCACGCAATATATGGTTCATCAATATTTTTATGAACACTATACCAATACTATCATTGCTGCAGTCATCAACGTGATTTTATTTCCAGTCGCAATCCTTATCTATAAAAAAGGCGTGAAGGTCCATGACTAGTGAGACGTATATTGATTTATGTTTTGTCCGCACCGAATCTGGTGGTTTCACAGCAGAAATCGATGAGTTATTAAAAAGCACTTTTGCCAAAAAACGCTTGAACTGGTTTCTTGAAGAGAAATCACTTGATGGTGCCGAAATGGTTGTTGCTGAAGTTAAAGGAATGAGCGATTGGGCTTCTGAAGAAGAAACGATTCAGTTTCTTGAAGAGCATGCAGAGGAGAAGTTTTGGGAGTATCTTCAAGGCTACAAAATGTTTATCTATCCTGTCGTGAAAGGATGCAATAGCTGTGGAACACATTAAGTTAGAAGCTGTGAACCGTTTTGTTGGCGGGCCTGTGGAAATTGTGATTCATGATGCGGAAGGCGGGGACCAGGTACCGGCTGTTAGGAAAACAGTGAAAAAGGTGCAGCTTTGTCCTGACAGCACTCATATTCGATTTTATTTTGATGATATTTATTTTCTTGCCGTACCATTGGCTAGCCATGTAACGGAATCAGAAGGACAGTGGTCGGCAACTGACCCAGAGAGCGGTTTAACATATACTTTCAAAAAAGTGCAGGTCTTTTAAATACCTGCCTTTTTTAGTAAATTTTCCATCAGGCATTAGTTCACTAGGGAAAGCTCCGTGTGCCTATGCTTCGCAGTTAAAAAGCTGTGGATTTCAACGAACTACTGCACTGTCTTCGCCTAACGGCATGCCAATCGACGAGATTTCATTATAAAAGGGGGGTTGCAGATGGTGCTCCAATCAAAGCAGCAGATCAGCTCGTATATTATTGACTCACAGGAAGCAGAAATCAAAAGAATTGCCCTCGAGCTCCACGAAGGGATTGGCCAAAACCTCTATAGTATTTTAACAGGATTGCAATTTGTTGAATCAACAGCAGAAGAACCTCATATGAAAAATTATGTCCGTGAAATGGAATCGTTGATTGAAAAGACCATTCAAGAAATCCGGCTTCTCTCTGTAGAATTGCATCCGCCAGCCCTGATAACGCTTGGATTACTCCCGGCTATGAAAAGTTATATTAAGTTATATACCTCGACATTTGGCATTCTAGTGGATATAGAATCAACCGGAAGAGAAACCGCCATAGTGGAACGTAATAGGATAGCTGTATTCCGGGTGTGCCAGGAAGCACTTGCTAACATTGCAAAATATGCCGATACCTCTCATGTGAAAATAAACTTTAACTGGCAAGAAACGGTCTTGAACATAATCATTCAAGATTTCGGCAAAGGATTTAACCCGGAGGAAGATGAGGAAGGCAGCCGCTCCTTAGGGCTTGCGGGCATGAAGGAAAGAATGCTTTTAACTGGCGGGGAGGCAAGGATTTCCTCTAAAATAGGAGTAGGAACATCTATAGAAATTTCTCTTCCATTAAAGTAGGTTTAAAAGGAGATTTTATTTTGATCAAAATCCTATTAGTTGATGACCATGCTGTTGTGCGAAGTGGCTTAAAAATGCTGCTAAACACCAATCCCGAAATCGAAGTAGTCGGGGAAGCCTCGGAAGGTAATGAAGGAATTAAAAAAGCATTGAAGCTAAAGCCTAATGTTGTCGTTATGGATTTAAGCATGCCACATGGAAAAGATGGACTGTCGGCAACAACAGAATTAAAAAAGCTGATGCCGGATGTGAATATCCTTATTTTAACAATGCACGACGATGAGGAATACCTATTCCGAGCCATTCAAGGCGGGGCCTCCGGCTGTATTTTGAAAAGCGCTCCACACAATGAACTAATGGCAGCGATTGAATCTGTTGCTATAGGAGATGCCTATCTCCATCCAGCAGCACAGAAGCGGCTAATGGAAGAATATTTAACCGGTATGAAGCATGATGCGAGCGATACGTTCAATCTTTTATCTGGTCGGGAAAAAGAAGTCTTAACGCTCGTCGCGAAAGGTTACTCGAATAAAGAAATTGCCGAGCAGCTGATCATTAGTGTGAAAACAGTCGAAACCCATAAAGGCAACCTAATGGAAAAGCTGCAAATGAAAACCCGTCCGGAGCTGGTGGAATATGCCGTTAAGAAGGGGTTATTAGGCTATGGAATTTAAGGAAGAACACCGGAGGCTGATAGATTTAGGTGAATGGCCGCCAGTCATTCAGCTATGTAACCAGTTAAAAGAAGAGCTTCAATGTGATTTTGTCGGTCTTGCTATTCAAAATGAAATTGGCCCGGACGTTAGATGGCATTATGCTGTGGGTAATTTAAATGAGAAATATAAAAGAATTACGGTCCGGTTTGGAAAAGGGATTGCCGGTAAAGTGATTTCAAGTGGAAGTCCCATGATGATGACTGATTTCCCTAATCATATTCTTGGGAAAATGACCGATTACCCAATTGCGCTGGCTGAAAAACTTGTCTCTACATATGCGGTTCCCATCCAATTTAACGCCGCTCCAAAAGGGGTCTTGCTTGTAGGGAAGCGGGAAAAGTATTCCTTTATTGAAGACGAACAGGAGAAGGTAAAGGAATCTGCTGAAAGCTTGGAACAGTTATTAAAGGAGATTGTATTTTAATACGGGGGTTGGAAATGGACAAAAATTTACAGCAGATGAAAAATGAACTATTGGATTTTAAATTCGCCCTTGATGCGTCCTCGATTGTTGCCATCACCGATTCCCGCGGAACGATTACCTATGTTAACGAGCAATTTTGCCATATCTCGAAATTTACACGAGAAGAGCTAGTTGGAAAAGACCATCGGATTGTCAATTCAGGATATCATTCAAAAGAATTTTTCCAAGACATGTGGAGTACAATTGGTTCGGGAAAGGTATGGAAAGGCGAAATCCGCAATCGCGCCAAAGACGGTACATATTATTGGGTGGATACGACGATTGTCCCGTTTTTAAATGAAAATGGGGAGCCTTATCAATACTTGGCGATTCGCTATGAGATCACCGAGCGAAAACGGGTCGAGCAGGAATTGCAAAACATGATGACAAGAATTATCGATGTTCAGGAGGAAGAGCGCAAACGCTTATCAAGAAATCTCCATGATGGGTTAGGGCAAAATCTATATAGTCATTTAATTACCATCAATCGATTGCTTTCGGAAACGGACCATCCATTGCTTCAACAAATGCAGCAGGAAGCAACACAATTAATTGAGGAAATTCGGGAGATATCATGGGAGCTGCGCCCGGCTGTCTTAGATGACCTTGGGCTTGTTCCGGCCATTCGCTCCTATCTAACAAGATATTCCGATAATTATAATATTGATGTTTATTTTGATTGTGTGTTAAATCGCCGGCTTCCAATCAGTATTGAATTGACGATTTACCGGATTATTCAGGAGGCATTAACGAATGTCCGTAAGTATGCAGAAGTTGAAGAGGCTGCAGTTACTGTCAGGGAAATGGATGATGGGGTAAGAGTACTGATTGAAGACAAAGGGAAAGGTTTTGATTTGCGGGCATATTCTCCTGGTGTTGGCCTTTTCAGCATGGATGAACGAGCCCGTTCCGTTGGCGGAGACCTGACGATGAATACCTCCCTAGGAAAGGGGACGAAA
Organism: Neobacillus sp. NPDC058068; assembly: GCF_042885335.1. NCBI lineage: Bacteria > Bacillati > Bacillota > Bacilli > Caryophanales > Bacillaceae > Neobacillus > Neobacillus sp. NPDC058068. The sequence continues at coordinate 16,263 of NZ_JBHVSI010000012.1, forward strand.
ATTATTTTAGAAGTCCCGGTTGTTGCGGAAAAATAAATACCGGGACAATTGGATACAAAACTCGGAGAAAAGAGAAAGTGTCTCCAATCGGCGCTATTGGAGACACACTCGGAGTAGAAAATGGCAAAGTGTCTCCAATAAGGGTTGTTAGAGACGAAACTTGGAGTAAAAATAGTTATTTATGCCCGAAGCAGCAGCCGTTCCACGTATCTATCTATCCGGTAATTCTACAATTATCGTCGTTCCTTCATTTTCTTTACTTTTTACATCGATGTGGCCGCCGTGCAGGGCGACAATGGTTTTGGTGATGGATAAGCCGAGTCCGGTGCCTTCGATTGTTCGGGTGCGTGCCATGTCAGCTCGATAAAAACGATCAAAAATCCTTTCAACCTCCGTATTTTTCATCCCAATTCCAGTATCCTTGAAGATGAAATAAATGGATTGCTGTTTTTCTTCAATCGATATTTCAATACTGCCATTTGGTTTATTATATTTGATGGCATTTGATAAAAGGTTATCCCAAACTGTATTCAGCAATGATGGATCGCCAATTATCTCTATATCTGGTGTGGAGTAGCTGAGCATAATACCTTTTTCACTGATTGCCCATTGGTAATTTCTAATCAATTCTTTCATTTGTTGACCAACATTGAATGGCTTTTTCTTCAACAGATCCTCATTACGATCCAATGAGGCCAGAAGCAGCAACTGTTTCGTTAAAGTAGAAAGTCGCTTAATTTCAGCATTAATAATCGAGATGTATTGGTTTCTCTCTTCATTGCTAATTGAGTCATTTTCTAATAGGTTTGTATATCCTTTTATATTAGAAAGAGGGGATTGGATATCATGAGAAATATTAGAAATAAATTCCTTCCTCATATCCTCTATTTGTTCTAATTTTCCAGCCATCCGTAAAAAGCTATGGGAAAGTTCCCCTAACTCATCATGACGGGTAATGTCTAACTTTACATTAAAATCACCATTGGCCAGTAATGTTGTCGCTTTCGTGAGTTTGGAAATAGGTTTGACCAAATATTTTGTATTAATAACGACCATCACGATGGTCAACGTAATCGCCAGTGCTAGAATCCAACCAAATAAAATGTGCATTTCATTAAAAAGAAATTTAATGTTTGGTCTAATAAAAAGAGCGAATTTCTCACCATTAAATGTTATTGGCATGCCAATCGTATTCCTTAGTTCATCTGCAAAAAAACCAGTAACAAATGATTGCTGTGGAAAATTAAGAATTCCATGATAAATATGTCCGTTTAGTACATCCTCTTTTGTTGAAACAGAAAGAGAATTGTCCCTGAATGATTCGCCAAAAAATGTTGTTTTTCCGTTAGTGTCTACTAGACAAATTTGGTATCCAACATCAGATAGGCTGTCCAAATAATCCGTCAAGCTGATTTGAGGATGCCGTTCCACAAAAGCAGCAATGTTTCGGGCAATTTTTGTGTTCTTTGCATCATTAAACGGCTTTAGTTTTTGTTGATAATAGGCATTAGAAATAATGAAAGCCAAGATAAAGCTTATCAGCATCATGCCAATCGTTATAACAATAAATTTCACATAAAGTGTTTTCATGAACGCGTGACCTCCAATAGATAGCCAACCCCGCGGACTGTGTTGATTTGGAAGTCATCCGTCAATTTTGAAAACCGTTCCCTTAGCCTTTTTATGTGAACATCAACTGTCCGTGAGTCTCCTTCATAATCCAGCCCCCAAATTTGTTCAATGAGGTGTTCTCTAGAAAAAACTTGTTTCGGATTCGAAAGCAGATAATAGAGTAATTCAAATTCTTTTAAGGGTAAAAGAAATACTCGATTTCCAATCTGTACTTCATAACTCTTTTTGTTTATTGTTGTGCTGCCAACACGAAGAATGGAGTCATCCTTTTGAAGATCATATCGACGCAGCAACGCTTTTATTCGAAAGCTTAATTCCTTTGGTTCAAATGGTTTGACTAAATAATCATCCGTTCCAGCTTGAAATCCTTGTTCCTTATCTTCGATTTGGTTTTTGGCTGTTAAAAGGATGACTGGAATATCGTATTGTTTTCGAATCTCTTTCGTTAATGAATAGCCGTCCATGAATGGCATCATCACATCCACGATGGCTAAATCGCAAGCTTCCTTCTTAAGAATTTTCAAAGCTTCCATTCCGTTTTTGGCTTGTAAGACGTTATAGCCTTCCTTGGTTAAGTGAATCTCTACAAGCTTTACTATATTGACATCGTCATCAACAACTAAAATATTGATCATAACTGCTTTCTCCTAAAAAACACTTTTCTTTATTCTACACTAAAACCTTTCCATCACTCATTTTAATGATGTGATCTGCAAAAGAAAGCATTTCTTCGTCATGTGTAACCATTAACGTCATAATATTTAGCGTCTTCGTTAAATGTTGAATTAAGTTCATCACATCTTTAGATCTTTTCGAGTCTAAACTTGCCGTTGGTTCATCTGCGAAAAGGACTTTTGGTTTATGAATAATAGCACGAGCAATGGCTACCCGCTGTTTTTCCCCGCCGGATAAGGAAGCAGGATAGGCATTTTTCCTATGGTCCATTTCAACTAATTTTAGTATTTCATTAACTTCCTTTTTTTGTTCACGTTTATTTAATTTTGACTCTGATACATCCAACATCAGCATTAGTTGCTCTTCTACCGTAAGAAAAGGAACTAGATGGGCAAATTGAAACACGAAGCCAAATTTTTGTGCCCGGATTTTTCGAATTTGCTCTGCACTCATAGCTGTTATATTTTTGCCTTCAAACATGACTTGGCCATCTGATGCGGTTTGAAGTCCAGCTGCTATTGTAAGGAGTGTACTTTTTCCGGAGCCTGACGCACCTACTAATGCTGTGACCTCCCCTTCTTTAAGAGAAAGTGTAACCCCTTTTAAGATTTCTTCCTCGGCTTGACCATTCGTGAAGGTTTTTCTCACTTCATCTATTGTAAACATAGTCATATTAAACCTCTCCTTGTTGAATCGCGTGTAATGGTTCAATTTTTTTAATTTGCAAACCTGAAAGTGTAGCTCCAATAAATCCAATGATTAAGAAGATAGCGGACAGTTGCCCGATTGTTTCCGGGATTAATTCAAATGGCATTCCTTTCGGTGCAATCGTGTTAAAAATTTGACTGAGCGCAATCGACAAACTAAGGGCGATGACTGTGATCAAAACCATTTGTGTCCACATCATTTTAAATAACGTACTTGTTTTTACCCCGATTGCCTTAAGAATTCCGTATAAGCCTATTTTCTGAACATTCATCATGTAGAAAAAGATTGCAAACAACATGCCACTGATGACAACTAAAAACCAGATAATCATATTGAGAGACATCTGTTCAGCTTTATAACTCGAAATCGTATTTAGGAACTGATTTTTCGAAAATGATTGTAGGCCAGTGAATTCTTGTGTAGAATCCCCTTTAGGTATGAAAATCAATTGCATTTCATTGACTCGGTACATTTCTTTATAGTCATCCATATTGATATACGCGACCGGTGCATGACTAAATTTATTATTTTCAACAAAACCTTTTACAATAAAGTTGCCATTGTATTGGTTATTTGTAAACGTATCACCAATTTTAATTCCCGCATCTTTCATTGAACGGTCTAGTACTATTTCACCTTTATTTACATTTTTGAACAACTTTGAATCGGTTGCTGTCACAAACGCAACGCTTCGTTGCTTTTTAGCACTGTCATTAAGGAATCCCATTTGAATGGAAAATGCTACTGCGTCTTTTTGTTTGTGTAATATTTGATCTTGGATGCTGCTATCTATTCTTGACAGGTTGTAGGCTTGATCTGCCTCCTTCGCCATGAAAAATTGTCCGTTTGGTAAATCTTTAATTAAGGCAGCATTATCTTGTGATAGTCCATTTGCTAAACCAGATATAATAAACGTTAATAAACTAACGAGAAAAACAATCGACCCTAAAATTAAAAACCTGCCTTTATGTTTTCTTATTTCCTTCCAAGCCATGTTCATCTTCATTCCTCCTAATTCATTTTGACATCCTTAGTTTATAATCGGTTTATGAACGGACGATGAACGGAAAATGACATTTAGGGGTAATGAAATTTTGTACTAATACTGAAGATTGTTTTATTGAAGAAAGAATAAAAGAGCAAAAAATGAATAGAAGGGGGGAGGAGAGAACAGCTCATATTAACAGGAAAGAAACGCTCGGCTGTATGCCAAGCGTTTCTGAATGCCTAATTCATTTTGTTTACAGTTTAAACGAGCTCTTTAGGGATACTATGCGATTAAACACAAGCTTATCAACAGTCGTATCTTTCGGATCGACGTTGAAATAACCGTGTCTAAAGAATTGGAATTTTTCCTGCGGCCGGCTTTCTTTCATGTTTGGCTCGACAAAGCCCTGTAAGACTTCAAGTGAATGGGGATTTACGTTATCAAGGAATGTTTTCCCCTCGTCACTAGTTCCCTCTTCTTCGTCCAAAATAAGCGGTTCGTATAGGCGGAATTCGGCTGGAACGGCATGAGCTGCTTCTACCCAATGAATTGTTCCTTTTACCTTCCTGCCTGTGAAGCCAGTACCACTCTTGGTTTCAGGATCGTAAGTGCAGCGTAACTCGACAACATTACCGCTCGCATCCTTAACAATCTCTTCGCATTTAATGAAATAGGCGTTCTTTAGACGGACTTCATTTCCAGGGAACAGACGGAAATATTTCTTCGGCGGTTCTTCCATGAAGTCGTCCTGTTCGATATAAATTTCGCGCGAGAATGGGATTTTCCGCGAACCCATTTCCGGGTTTTCTGGATTTATTTCCGCATCAAGCAATTCAATTTGGCCTTCCGGATAATTCGTAATAACTACTTTTAAGGGATTAATCACACCCATGGTCCGCGGCGCTTTCATTTTCAAATCTTCACGGACAAAGTGTTCAAGCATTTGTGAATCAACCATACTGTTGTTCTTTGAAATAGCCGTTTCGCTAACAAAGTTACGAATCGATTCAGGGGTAAACCCTTTTCTTCTCATCCCAGAAATCGTCGGCATCCGCGGGTCATCCCAGCCATCCACGAACCCTTCATCGACGAGCTGCTTAAGCTTCCGTTTACTCATAACTGTATTCGTCACATTCAAGCGGCCAAACTCAATTTGCTGCGGCGTGTTCTCCATTTCACATTGTTCCACAATCCAATTATAAAGGGGACGCTGATCCTCGAATTCAATGGTACAGATGGAATGGGTGACACCTTCAATCGCATCTTCAAGCGGATGGGCAAAGGCATACAACGGATAAATGCACCACTTATCGCCTGTGTTATGATGTGTCGCATGCGAAATCCGGTAAATAACAGGGTCACGCAAATTAATATTTGGTGATGACATGTCAATTTTTGCTCGGAGCACCTTTTGACCGTTCTCAAACTCACCATTCCGCATCCGTGCAAATAAATCAAGGTTTTCCTCAATGGAGCGCTCGCGGTAAGGGCTGTTCTTGCCAGGCTCTGTCAGCGTGCCGCGGTATTCACGGATTTCATCAGCCGAAAGGTCATCAACATAGGCAAGTCCTTTATTAATTAACAGTACAGCTCTTTTGTACATTTCTTCAAAATAATCGGAGGCAAATAATAAGTTATCCCATTCGAATCCAAGCCATTTGACGTCTTCCTTAATCGAATTAACATATTCGATGTCTTCCTTTAATGGATTCGTGTCGTCAAAGCGTAAATTGGTTTGCCCCTTAAATTCATCTGCCAAGCCAAAGTTGATGATAATCGATTTAGCGTGGCCAATATGTAAATAACCATTTGGCTCTGGCGGAAAGCGCGTCACAATTTCCTTGTGCTTACCTGATTCCAAATCTTTTATCATAATATCTTTAATAAAATTTGATGTGTAATTGTCCACCATTTTCAACCTCTTTCATTTATCTAGCTCCGGGCGCCATCGGCTCGAGTCATAAGCCGGCGCCTTACGTTTTCCTCATGTCTACTACTTATAAATACCATAAATATTGATATTTTTCCATTGTTCCCAACAAATCAACGGAAAAACAGCATTAAGAGAGAATTTTTTTGAAAAATTTGTGGTTGGATACAAGGGAGAATGGGCGAAGAACATATTTTTGGGACGTATGATTTTAATTTGGCCACTAACTACCTATTTTATTGGGCTTACGACATAAATTCGGACACTTACCACATATTTTCAGAGACATACGACATATAATCCGGAACTTACGACATTCCCTGGATATTAATTGGGAATTGTTCTGGAATCGCGGCGATACATAGGTCTCCTATCATTAGCATATTTCACATATTAAAGTTAAAATTGGGATAAGTAAATCGTAGGAAGGGGAAATTCTATGCTTAAATTTGCCACAGTTGGAAGCAGTTGGATTACAGAAAGCTTTATTAAGGCAGCAATCGCAAGCAAGCAGCTGCAGCTAACCGGAGTTTATTCCCGCACTGAGGAGAAGGCGAAACGAGTTGCTAATACATATAACGCTCCATATTTTTGGACGGATTTAGAGATGATGGCGAAAAGCCCGGAGTTCGAGGCAGTCTATATTGCTTCGCCCAACTCTGTTCATTTTGAACAAGCACTGACCTTTTTGAAAAATAAGAAACATGTCATCTGTGAAAAGCCAATTTTTTCAAATACTGCAGAATTAACAGAGGCCTACCAGACTGCGGAGGAGAATGGCGTCTATTTATTTGAAGCGATTCGCAATATCCATACACCTAATTTCACTATATTAATGGAAAAGCTTCATTTAGCAGGCAAATTGCGAAGCGCACTGCTCCCGTATATCCAATATTCCTCCCGGTATGATTTATTTTTACAAGGAGAGGAGCCGAATATCTTCTCTGCCAAATACTCTGGAGGTGCACTCGTTGATATAGGCGTTTATCCTTTGTACTTAGCAGTTTGCCTGTTTGGTGAGCCAAAAAAGGTTACCTACCATCCTGTGGTCTTAACGAGCGGTGTGGATGGCAGCGGCACACTCGTGCTGGAATATGAAGAATTTGTCTGTACAATTCTTTGTTCAAAGATATCTCATTCCGAACTTCCATGTGAAATTCATGGAGAGGCCGGAACCTTCGTCCTTGAGGATGCCGCCCCTATTTCGAAAATAAAATTCATAGACAGCCATACAAAAGAAAGTTCAATATTGAGTGTCGAGCAAGAAGAACAAGACATGGTCTATGAATGTATCAATATCGCCAAGATCATTGAGACGAAAAATGTTCAGGAATACGAGCGCTTAAAAAAATGGAGCAAAATTGTCCTGCGCATTACAGAAGAGGCAAGAAAGCAAAATGACATTATTTTTGCGTTGGAGAAATAATGAAACAGCCAGTGGCGATGTCGATCCACTGGCTGTTTATTAAGAAGCTTTTTTCAATTCTACTGCTTTGTTGCTTGATGATAATCGGCTTAATTTCTCCCAGAAGACTCCCGCTAAGCAGCCAACCACGGCCGGCACGACCCAGCCTAAGCCGACTGAAGCAAGCGGAAGAGTGCCCATCCATGATTCTAACAAGTCCCACTTTAGGCCAAACAATTTCAACCCATCATACAAGCTGACAATGCCTGATAGAACCATTGAACATACATAAACCTTTTGCGAACCGCTGAAAAAACGGTGTAAAAATGCGAGTGATACAAGCACAATCGTAAGCGGGTAGGTCATTACCAGGAATGGAACTGATGCTTTAAGAATCTGGTTCAAGCCAAGGGTTGCAAGTGAAAAGCTTACAACGGTAACAAGTGTGACAACCATACGATAACTTAATATCGAAGCAATTTTTGAAAAGTACTGTCCGCAAGCAATCGTCAAGCCGACACAAGTAGTGAAGCAGGCAAGGGTAAAAATAACGCCTAGCAGGATTTTCCCGCCGAATCCAAGGAGAATCGTTGCAGCGGATGATAACACGTCTGTCCCGTTTTCAAAGATTCCGTAACCAGCCATCTTTGCCCCTAATAAGCCAATCCCGATATAGACTAACGCAAGAGCTGCCCCGGCGATGACACCTGTCTTAAGGGTATAAAGAGTTACTTGCTTTTTGTCTGAAATTCCTTTTTGTTTCAGGGCAGTGATAATAACAATTCCAAATGCAAGTGCCGCAAGAGCATCCATTGTCGAGTAGCCATCGATAAAACCTTTAAACAAGGAAGCGGTTTGATAGGTTTCTGTCGGTGCTTTTAACGGTTGGTCCAATTTCATGAATCCTGTCACACACAAGATTACGATTGATAATAAAAGAACGGGAGTAATAAAACGCCCCATGTAATCGACCACTTTAGATGGGTTTAAGCTTAATAGATAGACGAGTAAGAAAAACACTACTGAAAAACTGATTAAAGGCACTTGGCCGCTAACTGATGTGGTTCCAAGAAAAGGTTTGATGCCCATTTCAAAAGCTACATTGGCATTCCTCGGAATGGCGAGAAATGGTCCGATTGATAAGTAGACAACAATAGTGAAAATAGTGCCAAACCAGGGATGAACCCGGCTGCCAAGTGTGTTTACTCCGTCCTTCACCAGGGCAGTAGCCATTAGAACAAGTAATGGCAGTCCGACAGCGGTAATGATAAATCCAGTGATGGCCGGCCAAAAGGAAGTCCCTGAACCCATTCCTAAAAACGGCGGGAAAATTAAGTTCCCTGCTCCAAAAAACATCGAAAATAGCATTAATCCAACAAAAAGCGTATCCTTCTTTTTCATTCTTCTCGCTCCCTTTTCAAATTTTTTCAATACAAAAAGCCCGCCCCTATGGATAGGGACGAGCTAGCTCGCGTTACCACCCTACTTCCGCAACAAAAAACAATTGCGGCTCTCGATCAACGTACCATCATACGTGTCCCATGTTAACGGCGGGCGGTCCGGCAAAGGCTTACTTAGATGTCTAGCGTATGCTCCCGGCAATGAGGGTACACTTCCGCTTCCTATTTTCGGCCTTGCATCTCGGAGATGATTTTCACTTGTGTCCTGACACCGCCTTCCACCAACCGCCGGCTCTCTAAAGTCAAAATGAACAAGCTACTCTTCTCGTCATTGATTTTGATTTTTTCAAAAATTCTATTAAAGCAATTATATTATATTTAAATAGTTTTGCAACAGCAAATTTTCGAGAAATTAAGAGTAATCGTTTCCATCGTTGCCATGACAATAATAAAAAATATTATGACAGATTTAAGTCGCCAATATGACATTTTTTTGAATTGAATCTTAGCAATGATTTATATCACATCCCCTGTTTTTTTGCTTCTTTATAGTAAAAGTAAGGAAGAATGGAGGAATCGTGATGAAGTCAAAAGCGTGGTACAGGAAACAATTGAAGCGGAAGCCGGTTCAAATCACTAGATATACTGTTCAGGCTTTGTTTCTGTTGTTTTTATTATATGTAGGCCTGCTGTTTTATCAATTTTATCAGCATTTTGAAACACTCGGAAAAACACCTTTTGTTGAAAGGCCGTCTGCGGTGGAAGGGTTTTTGCCAATCAGCGCCTTGGTTGCCCTGAAGGTTTGGCTGACAAGTGGTGACTTCGATGTGATTCACCCGGCAGGGCTAACCTTACTGGCATTCTTTGTCGGCGCCGGTATCATTTTTCGGAAATCATTCTGCAGCTGGATTTGCCCTGTTGGGACGGCGAATGAACTAATCGCGTGGCTCGGCAGGAAAATTTTTAGAAGGAACTTTGATATGCCGCAATGGCTGGTGTGGTTTTTAACACCAATAAAATATGTCTTGCTGTTATTCTTTGTGGCAATGGTTATACAAATGGATACCTTCAGCGCCAAAAGTTTCCTTGTGGACCCGTATAATAAGGTTTCCGACGTGAAAATGTTATTGTTATTCCTTAATATTGGCGGCTTTACGTTGAAATTTTTCATTGTCGTCTTTATTCTCTCGTTATTCTTCAGAAACTTTTGGTGCCGGTTCCTTTGCCCGTACGGTGCATTGATCGGTCTTGGCTCCATCTTTCGAATTACAAAAATACAACGGAATGAAGATACCTGTACAAACTGCGAAATGTGCACAAAGGTTTGCCCGCAAAGATTACAAGTTCATAAGATTGAAAAAGTAAATTCACTTAGTTGTTCCGCCTGTATGTCCTGTGTGGAAGCCTGCCCAGTGAAGGATACACTTAATATGACGGTGGCGAATAAAAAGGTAAACAAATGGTTCGTTCCAGTTGCCTTCTTCGTTCTGTTCTTCATTATCATTGGAATTGCCAAAATGACAGGACATTGGGATACAATCATTTCTTATCAAGAATGGAAAGAATTGATTCCAGATGCACGCTATATCGGTCATTAGAACATTCATAAAATATCCATTGTTGTAACGGGGATGTCTTAGTATTATGGTTATATAGGGAATATTTTGGTATTTCTACCTTCGAGGGGGAATTGACAGGTGGCAAAAAAAGTTGATGACTATTCTTTGACAGAGCTGATGATAAGAATTGAAGAAATTTTTAATGAAAACCCGGGACCGATTCAAGGATTCGAAGCAGTTGTTCAATATGACATTCACGGTGAGGCTGAAGCAACCTATCAGCATTTTTTCCATGATGGAAAGCTGACGATTAAAGAAGGAGTGGAAGCAACTCCAAACGTAACGATGGCATTATCGTATGATAACTTCAAAAAATTCCTATTAGGTAAGCAAAGCGGCACGATGGCGTTATTGACAGGGAAGGTTAAAGCCAAAGGCGATATTGGCAAGGGAATGAAAATCGAAACGATTCTTCGAAAATATAATATAAAAGAACCATTCTAATCTTTTGAAAAATAGTACATTCTTATGATTGTGCTATTTTTTTATTGTGTGAAAATAAATAATAAACAGAAATATAGAATGAAATAGTAAAATAATAATTGACAATTTTGCTTTAAAAAAGTAATCTTTAATTTGTGTTAACAAAACCAATCGGATTTATCGGTTTTTGAAAATTTGCTGATGGTCAAGCGGTTGGTTTTACATTTTAATTTAAAACCAAGTAAACAGGGGGGAATAAAGTGAAAAAGAGTTTGAAAGGTTTATTTAGTGTAATCATCCTTTCTATGATTCTATCTGCATGTGCTTTGGATAGTTCAAGCACAAAAGAATCATCAGCATCGGACAAGAAAGGGAACACGGAAAGCTCCAGTGCAACGAGCACTGAAGTAAAAGAATACAAAGCAACAAACTTGGATGCACTTCCAAATAAGACAAAAGCAAGAAAAGATACATTCATCGCGGGTATATCAGCTCCAGGTGGAGTATTTTTGCCGTATTTCTATGAAAATGGCTGGGATGGAAACGCCACCGACCCAATGTTTGCGCCGTTGGTAAACTTAGATCCGACTGGGAAACCTGTGGGGATTTTAGCAGAAAAATGGGATGTCTCAGATGATAAGCTTACATATACATTCCATTTGAGAAAAGGCTTGAAATTCAGTGATGGTTCGCCATTAACAGCAGATGATGTCGCTTTTACCTTAACGTTATTACATGACCCGGCATATGCAGGGGAACAAGATATTTCGCTTACTGCTATTAAAGGCGGTAAGGAATATAAAGAAGGCAAAGCGAAATCGATTGAAGGAATTAAAGTAATAGATAAAGAGACAATTGAAATTACAACTGAAGAAGTGAATGCAAAATCTCTTCTGATTTTAGGCGGGCAGGTATTATCGAAAGCCTATTACGGAAAAGACTATCAATTTGGCAAACTGGATTATTTAAAAGAACTTTATCCGAAACCGCTTGGTGCTGGACCTTACAAATTTGTTAAGTATGTACCAGGCCAAGAAATTCGTTATGTTGCCAATGAACATTACTATGCTGGTACACCAAAAACAAAGAATTTAATCTTTAAAGTAATTGATACTTCAACTTCTCTTCAATTGTTTGAAACTGGTGAACTTGATTATGCCGGTTTCTCTGCAGATGATGATACAGTAGAGCAATTGAAAAGTTTAGGATTTGCGAATCTTCAAGTAGGACCGGTTAATGATTATGGTTTTATTTATGTCAACAATTCACGTCCACAGTTCAAGGATAAAGCAGTAAGGCAAGCGCTGGTTTATGGTTTGGACCGCCAAAAAATTGTTGATGTGAAATTTAAAGGCTACGGTCAGGTTGCGAATGTCCCAGTTTCTAAGGTTTCATGGGCCTATAATGATGATGGTATTAACAAGTATGAATTTAATGCTAATAAAGCGAAAGAATTACTTGATCAGGCAGGCTGGAAGGTTGGTTCAGACGGCATTCGTGAAAAGGATGGCAAAAAATTTGTTATTCGTTACTTAACGAGAACTGCTGACGATCCAATCATCCCGATTGCAAAAGAAAACTATCAGGATATCGGAATAAAATTTGAACCGGAAATTATGGACTTTAATGCGATTGTTGCCAAATTAGGCACGAAGGATTATGACTTTGCTGCCGTGTCCACGTCACAAATTTTAGATCCAAGTGATCCGGTTGAGGAGTTTGCAACAGGTAACGCAAATAACGCGGCAGGCTATTCGAATCCAAAGGTAGATGAGTTAATTAAAAAGGGATTAAATACGTTAGATATTGAAAAACGTAAAGTTATTTACCATGATCTCTACAAAGAATTAAATGATGATCCACCTGTCATTCTAATTCACTATCGTCAAAGTGCAAAAGCAATCAGCGGCCAAATCGAAGGCTTACATCCTGACAACTTTACAGGCATCAGCGCTAGCTTGCCAAACATTTCGATTAAAAAGTAACCAATAAAGTGCCTAGCGGATTAAGCTAGGCACTTTGTTATGTGGAGGTGGAGAGTTTATGAAACAGTATGTATTACAACGATTTATACAAATGATTGTCATTTTATTCGGGACCTCATTTATCATTTTTTTCTTGTTTGCGATGCTGCCAGGGGATTACATTGATTCAAACATATCTTTAACCCCGCAAAGAGCGCAAGAATTAAAGGCCCTTTATGGGTTAGACCAGCCTGTGTTACAAAGGTACTTTACATGGCTTGGAAATGCCTTGCACGGTGATTTTGGCTACTCATTAAAGCATCAGGAAAAGGTTTTATCGCTGTTAAATAAGTATGTATGGAATTCCTTTTTTGTTGCGATTTTCGCACTATTTTTAACGTGGTCCATTGCTCTAGTATCGGGTGTTATTTCTGCCATCAAGCAGTACTCTTGGTTTGATGGTTTCGTGACATTTTTTGTGTTTGCAGCTATGTCATTTCCGTCGTTTTTTATTAGTTTACTTTTTATAAAATGGTTCGGTGTTGATCTGCAAATCTTGCCAATCGGCGGAATGATTGATACGGGGAGTGATAGCACGGGGTTTGCTCACCTTCTTGAAGTAGGCAAGCATATGATTCTGCCAGTGACCATTTTAACCCTGCTTAGCATTGGCTCATTAACGCGTTATTTTCGAACAGGGATGCTCGAGGTTATTCGCCAGGACTATATTCGAACAGCTCGTGCGAAAGGCTTGAAGGAACGTGTGGTTATTTTTAAACATGCGCTGAAAAATGCGATTCTACCAGCAATCACACTGCTTGCCTTTGAATTGCCGGGTTTGTTTTCCGGAGCGATTATTATGGAACAAATCTTCAATTGGCCTGGTGTCGGCAGAATTCAGCTGGAATCAGTTAGTTTCCGCGACTATCCTGTCTTGATGGCCTTTACGATGTTTTTGTCGTGTCTCACGATTATCGGGAACTTTTTAGCGGATGTAACCTACGCTGCTGTAGATCCAAGAATTAGATTGAAATAAGGAGGGAAGCAGATTGGACACTCCAAATCCGATTGTAAATAAACAGGTGAAAACAGTTGTGAAATCACCTTCGATCTGGAAGCAAACCTTTCGTCGCCTAAAAAAGAATAAATTAGCGATGATCAGCTTGTTCTTTTTACTATTTATGTTTTTGCTTAGCTTCATCGGGCCGTACTTTTCCCCGTACATTCTCGACAGGACGAATGTAGCGAATATGAATCAGCCTCCGAGTGCAGCACATTGGCTTGGCACAGATAATTACGGGCGGGATGTTCTAACTAGGCTCATGATGGCGGGGCAAATCTCGTTAACCATCGGAATTGCCGCAATGGTATTGTCGGTTATGATTGGTTCCTTATTAGGGGCGATTTCCGGTTTTTACCGTGGTGTTGTTGATATGGTCATAATGCGGATAGCTGATATTCTGATGTCCATTCCGGGCTTGCCGCTGCTCTTAATACTAGCAGCCATTTTATCAGAATGGAAAGTTCCGGCTGAATACCGTCTTTATATTATTATGATTATGCTTAGCTTTGTTGGCTGGCCGGGACTTGCGCGGCTAGTGCGAGGACAGATCTTATCATTGAAAGAGCAGCCATTTATGCAGGCAACAGAAGTTCTTGGTTTAAGCGATCGGCGAAAAATTTTACATCATCTTATCCCAAACACGGTTCCGCTGCTCTTGGTTGTGGCAACCTTGAACGTTGCGGGCTCAATTTTGAGTGAGTCGGCCCTTAGCTTTCTCGGGCTTGGCGTGGTTCCGCCAACACCATCATGGGGGAATATGATGGATGCGGCCAATAACTTCATGGATTTTAGAAAACGGCCATGGTTATGGATCCCGCCGGGAACTGCTATTTTTCTAACGGTTGTTTCGATCAATTTACTAGGAGACGGACTGAGGGACGCGCTTGATCCGAAAATGAGAAGGTAGGGATTACGAATGAATGAGACGCTGCTTCAAGTAAAGCACCTGCAGACAAACTTTTACACGGAAAACGGCGTCGTTAAGGCAGTAAATGACGTCAGCTTTGCAATCCGTGAAGGGGAAACGGTTTGCATTGTTGGCGAGTCTGGCTGTGGAAAAAGTATTACTGCTTTATCTTTAATGCAGTTAATTCCGGAAAACGGAAAGGTGGAAGGCGGCGAAATTATCTTTTCTGGGAAAAATCTGCTGGATTTAACTAAAAAGGATATCCGCCGTTTAAGAGGTAATGAGATTGGCATGATCTTTCAAGAGCCAATGACTTCTTTAAATCCGGTTTTTACCATTGGAGAACAAATGATTGAACCGATACAAGAGCATTTATTACTGAGCAAAAAGGATGCTTATAAAAAGGCAATGGAACTGATTACGATGCTGGGAATTCCTAATGCTGAAAAAATTGTCAATCTTTATCCCCATGAATTAAGCGGCGGGATGCTGCAGCGGATTATGATTGCGATTGCTCTTAGCTGTAATCCGAAGCTCATTATTGCCGATGAACCAACGACTGCGCTGGATGTGACCATTCAGGCGCAAATTCTAGATCTGTTACGTGATATCAAAAAGGAATTTAACACATCGATGCTGCTGATTACTCATGATCTCGGTGTCGTAGCGGAAATGGCTGATTATGTTGTCGTCATGTATGCCGGGAAAGTGGTCGAAGAAGGTCCGGTACTTGAGCTGTTTAAGAATCCGCAGCATCCGTATACAAAAGGATTGTTGAAGGCCAAACCTGTTATTGGTGAGAGGAAAGACCGGCTCTATACGATTGCTGGACAGGTTCCTAATTTAGTAGATTTGCATGAGGCTTGTTATTTCGCGGACCGCTGCGAGCATGCAATGGATATTTGCCGGATGAAGCAGCCTGTTTTAACGGAAATAGCTAAAGGACAAAAAGCAGCATGCTGGTTATACGAGGACGGTGAAAATCGATGAGCGAAGCACTATTAGAAGTACAGAATCTAAAAAAATATTATTCTGCCTCTAAAGGAATGTTTAAGAAATTTGGCGACTCTGTTAAGGCAGTTGACGGGGTTAGTTTTACGATTGAAAAAGGCGACGTATTTGGGCTTGTCGGTGAATCAGGCAGCGGCAAATCGACGATTGGTAAAACAATCTTACGCCTCCATGAGAAGACAGACGGTGATGTGAAGTTTAAGGGAAAAGACGTCTTTTCATTATCCAAAAAGGAGCTTCGTCAGCTTCGTGTCCAAACGCAGCTTGTTTTTCAAGATCCATTCAGTTCATTAAATCCACGACTAAGGGTTGGTGACGCAATCGGCGAAGCGATGGTTGAGCATGGTCTTGTTTCTAAAAAGGAAGTCCGCGAGCGGGTGTTGGAGGTCATGGACAAGTGTGGTCTTTCCCCATTTCATATTGACCGCTATCCGCATGAATTTTCCGGAGGCCAGCGCCAGCGTATCGTTATTGCCCGTGCGATGGCTCTTAATCCGGAGTTTATTGTAATGGATGAACCTGTTGCTGCACTGGATGTGTCGATACAGGCGCAAATTATTAATCTATTTAGTGACCTGCAACGGGAAAACGGCTTATCCTATCTGTTTATTTCTCATGATTTAAGTGTAGTGGAACACCTATGTACGAAAATTGCGATTATGTATTTAGGTAATATTGTCGAATTAGCTCCAAAGGAAGAGTTATTTGATCATCCCTTGCACCCATATACAAAAGCGCTTCTTTCAGCAATTCCGATTCCAGATCCAACGGCTAAAAGAGAACGAATTATATTAACAGGCGATATTCCAAGTCCAATCAATCCACCTTCAGGCTGTAAGTTCCGGACGCGCTGCCCAATGGCGACAGACCTTTGTGCCGAAAAAGTGCCAGACTACCGTGACGCGGGCGCCGGTCATTTTGTCGCCTGTCATTATGTATAATTAATAATAAATAATGGAAAAGGATTAGGACAATATGAAATAATAAGTGGAGAAGTGCAATAGGATGAGGAAAGGGGAGAAACAAAATGAGGATTTTCGATATCTCAAGAAAGCTGGTCAATGGGATGCCCGTTTGGCCGGGGGATACCGCTTTTCAATACGAGGTCTCATGGCCAATGGAGGAAAGCGGCTCGGTTAATGTTGGCAGACTGGAATTAAGTACCCACACAGGCACACATGTCGACGCACCATTTCATTTTGATAACGACGGAAAAAGAATCTATGAGTTGGACCTTACTCTTTACATCGGCCCCGCAAGAGTTATTGATTTGCCGCAGGAAATTGAGAGCATCGGCATTGAGGAATTAAACGAATTTGACTTGGCCGGGGTCACAAGAGTTTTGTTTCGAACACGAGCTTGGAAAAACAGTACCGTCTTTCCAGAGAAAATTCCTCATATTGAACCAGACCTAGCTCCATTTTTAGCTAAGAAGGGCATCCGATTAATCGGACTAGATGTTCCTTCTGTTGACCCGATTGACAGCAAAGAGCTTCCTGCGCACCACAGTTTGAATGAAAACGGAATTCACATTTTAGAATCACTAATCCTAGATGAAATTGTCCCTGGAGATTACGAACTGATTGCCTTACCCCTTCCGCTAGTCGAAGGAGACGGCAGCCCCGTCCGCGCCATCCTCCGTCAGTTGTAGAGAAGGAGAAAAAAATGGGTGTCAGGCACTATTTTAAGGCACCATTTTACAAATAAAGTAAAATGGTGCCTGACACCCTTGTAAATTTACATGCAAAATAGCCCGCCGAGATAGGCGGCGGGCTAAAAAAGTGGGATAAATACCATTATATATTGCCGGTCATGCTCGTTTTCTTCTGTAAATTAGCCAATAGCTTCCGAAGCCGACAACTATCAATAAACCAACTGTACCTGGTACAACATAATCTTTAAAAGAGGGCTCTTCCGCGACGGTCTTTTTTGTTATCGAGGATGCATTGTTTATCCCCTTATCTGACTGTTCAGTTGCAAAAGCACTCGTCCCTATTAGAAAAAACAACAGCGAAGCGATAAGAGAAATCTTCTTAAACATATTTTCAACCCCGTTATATTGTTATCTTATTGTTGTTCATTTTATCACCAATCCCACAAGCTAATATCAATTTGACATTAATGTTCACAAATCTTTCGAAATTTCATTTGTCAAAATAATTACCAGCTTTTAGTGCTAACCCAGTAATTTCAACAGTTTGCGCTGCTTTTGCAAGGTTTGAAACTGAACGGGTTGACTTGATAAATTAGCATTACGAACATTTGCTTAACAAGTGCTGCTCATCATGGGCAGTTTTTTATAAAAACATACCTCAATTAAGAACAAAAACGTACATTTTAATGTAAAACTTTTATAAAATAAAATAGTGCACACTCTCACAGTCAGCCTTTATACATTCTAAAAGTTCTTTATTAAGCACGAATAATTGCTCGGAAGGATAGAAATAATGAATACTGATCATTTTAATGGAGGTTGAACGATGAGATTCTGTTTATTCCTGCTTATTGCCGGTGTGGTGGATGCGGTCATGTCCCATCTTGGGATTGTTTCAGGTTTTATAGAGGAAGGGAACCCGGTAATGCAGTTTTTCATTGCTAAAGGCTGGTCCTATTTCTATCTGATTAAAATCTTCTTACCGCTAACGCTGCTAGGCTTATTTTACCTTCGACCATTAAAAGGGTGGATTAGGACGCTTTTGATTTCTACCTGTGTCCTTTATTTCTCAGTCCTAGTGTATCATATGGTCTGGATTGTCCTCTATTTAAATACCTCATCATGAGCCACCAATCTTTCGTTGATAACTAGACACTCCGCGGTTATTAAGTTAGTATCAATAAGATATAAATATACAAATAATAAGTAAAATGACTATACATAAAGGAGTACATTATGTTAGATAATTTAAAGCCTTTCTTACAGGAAGCATGGCAAAAGGCAGGATTCGAGCAGCCTACTTCGATTCAAGCAGCTGCAGTCCCGATGATTCTTGAAGGAAAAGACATGATTGCCGAGTCACCGACAGGGACCGGAAAGACGCTCGCTTATTTACTTCCATTGTTAAATTCGATCGATGCCAATCTGCCATCCTTACAAGCAGTGGTCCTCGCCTCCTCGCAAGAGCTAATCATGCAGGTGTATCAAGAATTTCAAAAATGGTCAGAGGGAAGCGGCATCAGAGGCACTTCCATTATTGGCGGCGCCAACGTCAAACGGCAGTTGGAAAAATTAAAAAAACGTCCCCAAGTTATTTTCGCGACACCGGGCAGGCTCCTTGAGTTAATCAAACAGAAAAAAGTAAAAATGCATGAAGTAAAAATGATTGTTTTGGATGAGGGAGACCAGCTTCTAATCTCTGAACACCTTAACACGGTCCAAAGCATCGTTAAATCTACGATGAGTGACCGCCAAGTAGTGTTATTCTCGGCAACGATGAAACCCGGGATTGAACAGCAGGCAATCGCGATCACAAAGTCTCCAGAGATTATCCGGATTGAAAAGGATGAGGCAGCCTCTTCCGGAGACGTAGAACATATCTATTTTCTGTGTGAACCAAGGGATAAAATCAAGCTCTTAGAAAAAATTACTCGTCTAGACGATAGTAAATCGCTTGCGTTTATTAATGACATTGGTGAAATCGAAGTGTTTAAAGAAAAGTTTCGCTTTAAAGAGCTTTCAACCGGAATTCTCCATAGCGACATGAAAAAGCTCGAGCGCCAAGCTGCGTTAAAGGCTTTCCGGGATGGAAAAATGAACATGCTTATTGCTACAGATGTCGCGGCCAGAGGTCTTGATATTCAAGGGGTCACCCATGTGGTCCAAATTGACCTTCCGAAGGATATTTCGCAATATGTTCACCGTGCCGGCAGAACAGGACGGATGGGGGCAGATGGAATTGTCATCTCGCTTGTGACCGAAAGGGAAGAAAGAGAACTGAAGCTCTATTGCCGCGAGCTAAAGGTCCCGCTCCATAAAAGAGTTTTTTATCAAGGGAAAATTGTTGAAGAAGGACAAAGAAATCAAAAGCTTAGAAGATAAAGGCAGTGGGGGATCCCACTGTTTTTTTTGTATGTAAAAGGGGCGGCGCGGAGCTATAAATCTAGATTGTGAAACGCCCTATAAAAAAAGAGGATTTCCGCCGCTCATCTTGAATAGTAAAAAAGAGAAATGGAGGGGAAACAATGGAAAATCCAAAATTAAAAAAATGGCTTGATGAGTGGCTTGAGGAAGCCACAATCAGCCAGCTTCAAGAAAAAATGGAGCGTGGTGAACTTACCGCGAAAGAACTGGTCCTAATGTATCTACATAGAATTTCCGTTTACGACAGCGGTCTTCATTCCGTTCTGGAAGTGAATCCTGACGCCTTGCATATTGCTGAAGCACTTGATGTTGAACGGAAAGAATCAGGACCACGAAGCCGGCTCCACGGGATTCCAATTTTAATAAAAGATAATATTGATACCCATGATAAAATGCATACAAGTGCCGGATCCCTTGCCTTAAAGGATTCAATTTCGCTCCAGGATTCTTTTGTAGCCGAGCAATTACGCAATGTTGGAGCTGTTATTCTCGGAAAAACAAATATGACCGAGTGGGCAAATTTCATGGCCATTGGAATGAAAAGCGGCTATAGTTCACGCGGCGGTCAGGTATTAAATCCGTATGGACCTGGTGCGTTTGATGTCGGCGGCTCAAGCTCAGGATCGGGCGCTGCGATTGCGGCAAACTTTGCCGCTGCCGCAGTTGGAACGGAAACATCCGGATCGATTTTAAATCCATCCTGCCAGAATTCGTTAGTTGGAATCAAGCCAACAGTGGGCCTTATTAGTAGACGAGGTATCATTCCTATCGCCCATACTCAGGATACTGCAGGGCCGATGGCTAGAACCGTTGAAGATGCCGCGCTCCTTTTGAATGCACTATGTGGAAAAGACGGGCGCGACCCTATCACCAATACAAATCCGTTCAATGGATTCGACTTTACTGAATTTCTTTTGAAAGATGGTCTTAAAGGAAAACGAATCGGTATCGCTGCGGAAGGATTTATCGAGCTTTTAAGTAAGGAAAAGCAAACAGTGGTGGCTGCGGCATTGGAAATGTTGAAAACTTCAGGTGCTGAAATTATCGAAAACATTGAAATTCCTTCTGCTAAAGCAGCTTGGAAATATGATGTGCTATCGTATGAATTTAAACCAGACTTAAATGCCTATTTGAGTCAATTGCACCCGTCCATACCTGTAAGAACATTAGCGGACCTAATTGAGTTTAATAATAAGGATGAAGAAAAAATGCTAAAGTACGGGCAGGCCGTGCTCCTTAGATCAGAAAAGACGAGCGGAACATTAACCGAAGCTGCCTATGTGGAAGCATTGGAATTTGACCTCTATCATGCAACCGAGCAAGGGATTGATTTTGCTTTAGAAAAATATAATCTGGATGTGATTGTTTTTCCAAGTGACGAAGGCTCGCATATCAGTGCTAAAGCAGGCTATCCCACGGTAGCTGTCCCTGCAGGTTACACGGCGGCAGGGGAGCCGGTTGGCATTACCTTTGCTGGAACGGCTTTCAGTGAACCACTGTTAATTCAAACTGCCTATGCGTTTGAGCAAATGACAGCCTTTCGTAAGGCACCCGTCCTCGAATAGGTTTGCCTGTTTTCATCCATACTATCAAATGAATTTCTTAGGAAAGGAGATGGTAGCTGTGGGAAGAACGAAACTAGGCAATGCCAATGCCCAGCGGAACAACAACACGAAAAAGCCAATGAAAACAAGCTCAGAGCTGGTCGAATTTACAACTGGGGAAGATTTAAAACGAAACCGGCCAAACAGTAAATAACAACGAAACGCCTCCTGCGATACGGGAGGCGTTGTTTTTGTGTTATATCCATATATACCAATGGCAGCCCTACTCTTCGGAAAACAATGGCAGCGGTTTTTTGGTTGGACCTTCGATGACATCGCCAGAATAGGCATACCGTGAACCGTGGCATGGGCAATCCCACGTTTTTTCAGCTCGATTCCATTCACATTCACAGCCAAGATGCTGACAAGTGGTGTCGACAACATATAGTTTACCATTTTCATCCTTGTATGCACCCGCTCTTTTTCCGTTAAACATGACAACTGATCCTTCACCAACCTGTAAATCCTCCGGATGCTTGTCCGTATACTCAAGCTTGCCTTTAATGAGATGCTTAGCGACATCGGCATTGGTTGTTACCACGCTTTTTAAATCCGGGTCAGCCTGGAATCGCGATGGTGAATAGAGCTCCTTGTAGGGGTTATCCCGGTCGATGACATAATCGGTCAATAAGTGTCCGGCGAGGATGCCAGTGGTCATGCCCCACTTTTTATAGCCCGTTGCCACCAATATTTGCTCACGCTCTGCTGTGATTGGACCAATATAGGGAAGTTTATCAAGGGTAACTAAATCCTGCGCCGACCAGCGGTAATCGTATTCCTTAATGCCAAAAACATCTTCCGCAAAGTCTTCGAGTGCTTCATAATGCTTCATTGTATCAATGCCTTGTCCCGTTTTGTGATTTTCTCCGCCAATGATAATCAACTTTTCTCCGTCAATCGGTGTATAGCGAATCGAACGTGTCGGGCTATCAGCGCTGATATACATGCCTCCAGGATAGTCTTTATCCGTTTTTATTCCGATTGCGTAGGACCTATCCGCGTGCATCCTTGCAAAATAAAGGCCAGGTAAATCGTAAAATGGAAAGTGTGAGGCGATAATCACATGATTACAGGTGACTTTATGACCAGATTTGGTAACCACTTTTGGCTGGTTCTTATCGTCCTCAATGTCGGAAGCAACAGTATTTTCAAATACTGTGCAGCCGCTCTTAACAGCCTCATCCAAAAGAAATTTCAAAAATTTAAGGGGATGAAACTGACCCTGTTTCCGCATAAGCAAGGCCGCTTTAACTGGGATAGGAAAGGGAATGGTATCCTTTAAGGCACCATCGATTCCAAGTGTTTTATAGGCTTCCCATTCCGTTTTAAGCTTTTCAGCATATTCCTCGGTCGTTGCATACATATAGGCATCTTCATTGCTGAAATCACAATCTATTCCCTTTTCCTTCACATTACTTTCAACGAATTGGATGGCATTCATATGGGATTCGAAGTAGAGGCGGGCCTTTTCTTCACCAAAATGTTGGATAAATTCATCGTAAACTAGGCCATGCTGCGCTGTTACTTTTGCCGTTGTATGTCCGGTAGTCCCATTTAAAACACTGCCTGCATCAAGTAAGGCAACCTTCTTTCCTTCCTTTGAAAGTAAATAAGCGGCTGTAATACCAGTTATTCCGGCGCCAACAATTGCTACATCGACAGATAAATCTTCATTTAATTTCCGAAAAGCAGGTAAATCGATTTCACGCCAATAAGTTTTTGGGAATTGTGGGATTTTTTCAGAAGAACTCATACATAACTCCTCCAGCTTTATAATGAACTCGTGTTTAATTTTTCCTAAAGTGAGAAAATCATGTAAAAAAGGTAAAAATAAAAAAGGATGGACCCTGATTCTTCAAGGTTCATCCTTAATCTGTTAGAAAAAAATCATTCTTCCTCATCACTGTCTATTTTATCGATTCGAACGGCATCTTCTGAATTAAGAGCTCTGCCTAAAAAATGAAAGATCATTCCGCCCACTAAACCAAGGCAAAGGATAAAACCAATGGTCGTAGTCAACCATATAGCAGTCATTCCAGTTCCCCCTTCTTCCTGCTTAAGCTCTTCTAAAGATATATGCAGTGAGGGGAAGTATCTTGCTTTATTATCGGGTTTTGTCAATCTTTTTTCTTTAGTTCCGAATAATAATCCACCTTTTTAATATTGACGCCGACAAAGGTTTCAATGATCGACTGACCGCCGGCGATTGAAAAAATTAAAATAACCACGAAAGTAACCCTCGGGAAAAGTAAATAGGCACCTCCTAGTAAAACGGCACTCCAAACACCGGCACACCAATAACATTTCAAGAGATAACCAAACATCGATGTCGGGACTTCCTTTGTTTCAGTGCCAGTATCCGTTTCTACTTTGACTTTTTTCACAAATGGCTTACGGATAAATTCGGTTATTTTATCAAAAACAATTAAATGGGTTAAACGGTAGCTTGCTAAAATTAACATAATATAGGTCATCCATGAAATATCGCTCACATTTTGCTCCTCCGAAAGCTCGCTAATGGCAAGCTAAATATATTTTTCAGTTCCTTGTATATTTTGAGCCTGAAATCAAAAATATATATTCGGAGGAGGCGAAAAAATGAAAAAATCTTTTTGGCTTTGTTTTCTGTTTTTACTATCTCTTTTCTGTATTCCAAGCGTCTCGTTGGCCCAGCAAATATACACGGTTCAGCCGGGGGACTCACTTTGGAAAATTGCCGTCAGGTACCAGGTTGGGATAACGGAGATTATTCAAGCAAACCCGCAATTTAAAAATCCTAATTTGATCTATCCGGGTCAAAAGGTAAACATCCCTGATTTAGGCGGTGTAAAATCTATTGAAAGTCAGGTCATCCAGTTAACCAACCAGGAACGTGCGAAGAATGGTCTAAAGCCATTAACAGCTGATTGGGAACTCTCACGGGTGGCCCGCTATAAGGCAATGGATATGCGCGACAAAAATTATTTTAGTCATACGAGCCCTACCTATGGCAGTCCCTTTGATATGATGAAGAACTTTGGGATTACCTATCGTTCAGCAGCTGAAAATATTGCCGCCGGGCAAACGACAGCAGCATCTGTTGTTCAAGCGTGGATGAATAGTTCCGGTCATCGCGCCAATATTTTAAGTTCCCAGTCTACCCGTATCGGCGTCGGCTATGCAAAAGGCGGCTCCCAAAGATACTACTGGGTACAGATGTTTATCTCAAAATGAAGTGACAAAGGGTCAGTTTCCATTAGGAGGCTGACCCTTTCTACGTCTCTAGACCGATATAAAAATCAAGCTCTAGCGCAATTATGAAAAGCATTGGAAAAAGGTAAGATGAAATCAAGAAATGAAAGGAGTGAATGACAAAATGAAAAAATTTGGTTTACTGGTAGCGGGCGGGATAGCTGCTCTCATCTTGCTTTCAACAATTGGTCCGATGGTGGGGTTAGCCGTAAGCGTGGTGCTTCTATACTTCATCTTCAAGCAATTTTTAAAGACTGAATCAACTGGTGCAAAGATTGGTCTTGGCTTCATCGGCTTCATCGTCCTGATTGCCTCTATACACAATGCACCAGCCATTATTGGTGTCGCAGCAGCATACGTGCTTTACCTCGTTTATAAAAAATGGAACGAGAACAAGCACAAGCACACGAAGATCAAAGAAGACTCTGACCCATTTGCCAATTTTGAAAAACAATGGAATGAAATCAAAAATTATTAAGCTTAAAGGAGAGAATAACCATGACAAACTTATTTACGAGAATTAAAAACACCATTACTGCCGATTTACACGAGGCACTTGATCAAAAAGAAAAACAAAATCCAATTGTCTTGCTCAATCAATATCTTCGCCAATGTGAGCAGGAAACAGAAAAGGTTAGAAAGCTGTTGGAACGTCAATATACGTTAAAGGATGAGTTCACAAGAGAATATCACCAGGCAGCTGAGTTAGCAGAAAAAAGAAAATACCAAGCGGAAATTGCTTCGAAAGCAGGGGAAACAGAGCTTTATCAATTTGCTGCTGCTGAGCATCAGCAATATGCAGACCGCGCACAGCGTCTCAGTGCTTCACTTGAACAGGTCAAAGGCCAGCTTGGCGATTTAGAAAGAAAATATGAAGAAATGAAGCACAAGCTAAAGGATATGAATCTTCGCCGAATGGAATTAATGGGCCGAGAAAATGTAACACGCGCCAACGTTCGCATCAACCAGGTGCTTGATTCCAATACGTACTCGGATAAATCTTACTCGAAGTTTAAAGACATTGAAAACTATTTGGACCGCTTAGAGCATCAAGTGAACAGTTCCTTTTACCGGAATACAATCGATGCAAGAATTGCTCAACTAGAAAAAGAAGCAAAATTAGAAGAAAGCAAGTCCATTTAATTGTAAATATGGTATTCTAAAAAGGCGTAGAGTCTCTGCGCCTTTTACCTATATAAAAAAACGGATTCGCAAATAAAACGGCTCAATTCGCAAATAAAACCGTCATTTCCGCAACTAAGAAAAAAGGGAGGGTGCTCCAATGTTTAAAAATGCAAAAAATGATTATATTGGATGGCTGTTCTTAATCGGCATTGTTATCCTGCTATTGGAGATTTTATTTTTCAACAGCGGACTTATATTCTCCCTTTTCATTTCTGGCGGGATGATCTATCTTGGCCGAAAAAAGGCAGGTAAGAAGCTCGGGAAAATCCTTTTCTTCGGTGGAATTATCTTTTTTATTATTAGTATTTTAAATATGATGACATTTAAGTTTTTATTGTTAGCGATTTTACTGCATTTTTTTATTCAATTTTTAAATTCTAAAAAGAATCCTAAGAAAATCACCCCAGATATCATAAAAGATGAACCTGCTCAACAAGAGGAAACAATGATTCAATCAAAGCCGCTGTTTGAAAATATCTTTTTTGGGCAGCAAAAAACTCCTTTTGGTGTTTATGAGTGGAATGATGTAAACATCCAGACCGGCATTGGCGATACAACGATCGATCTTAGTTACACAATGCTTCCGAAAGGAGAAACGGTTATATTTATTCGCAATTTCATTGGAAATATTCAAATCCTTGTACCATATGAAATTGATGTTAGTATTCACCATTCATGTGTGGCAGGGTCGGCGACGGTATTCGGAAATCATCACTCGAAAATTTTTAATCAAGTTTTTCAGCTGAAAACACCGGGCTATGAAAAATCTGAGCATAAAGTAAAAATAGTTACCACGCTCGTTGTCGGGAATTTAGAGGTGAGCCGGATATGAGTACAACCCAGCGCCAAATTGTCTGGAATGTCGGCTTCTCCTTCCTTATCGCCATCATTGTCGGGGCTGTTTGCTTTTTTGTGTTCCCGATAGGATGGTCCGAATTATGGGATCGCCATTTTATGGATATTCCAATTGTTATTTTTGTTCCTGCCTTTAGTATTGCCGTTGGGATTCTGCTAGGCGGAGCTTCAGGTCTTTTTTGGCGAAAGCAGTTTCTTGCGATTGAACACTCCTTGCACCAATTGGAGGAAGGCAGACAGACGGAGGAGAAAGGGAAGCCTGCAATCACGGAAATGCAATCCATTGCTGAGCGGATTGAGAAAATCGGCAAACAAATGACAGAACAGGCTAAGCTTTCGCAGCGATTAGCAACCGAAAAAGTAGAAGACCAGGAAGCAAGGATTCAGGAGATCATTGAACAGGAACGGAACCGTCTAGCCCGTGAATTACATGACTCCGTCAGCCAGCAGCTGTTTGCCGCATCGATGATGATGTCGGCGATTAATGAGACAAAGCCACTTTCAGAAACTGACCGGGAAGCGAAGCAATTGAAACTTGTTGAAGAAATGATTCACCAATCACAGCTCGAGATGCGTGCACTGCTTTTACACCTGCGTCCAGTAGCCTTAAAGAATAAAACGCTTCAAGAAGGAATTGAAGAGCTGTTAATCGAATTATCTCAAAAGGTAACAATGGATATTAACTGGAAAGTGGAGGCTTTTCCGTTAGACAAAGGTGTAGAGGATCATCTTTTCCGCATCCTTCAAGAATCTGTATCAAACACCCTTAGGCATTCGAAAGCGAACAAGCTCGAGGTCCTGATGATTAAACGGGATGACCTTGTCATCTTAAGGATTGTTGATGACGGAATTGGTTTTGAAGTAAACGAAATGAAAGCAGGGTCCTACGGAATGCAAAACATGCATGAGCGAGCAGTTGAGGTCGGCGGCACGTTAAAGGTGATAAGTGTGAAAAATAAAGGAACAAGGCTGGAAGTGAAGGTTCCGGTGATGATTAATGGAGGTGGTGTGAATGATTAGGGTCGTATTTGTTGATGATCATGAAATGGTGCGAATTGGTGTTTCCTCTTATTTATCGGCGCAGCCGGACATTGAAGTCGTAGGGGAAGCGGACGATGGAAAAAAAGGGGTGGAACTTGCGCTCGAACTCCGCCCAGATATCATCTTAATGGATTTAGTGATGAAAGAAATGGACGGGATTGAAGCGACAAGACAAATTATTGAACAGTGGCCTGAAGCAAAGGTGATAATCGTTACAAGTTTCCTAGATGATGAAAAGGTCTACCCGGCACTTGAAGCCGGGGCAACCAGCTATATGCTGAAGACCTCGAAGGCTGGAGAAATTGCCAATGCCGTCAGGGCAACCTATCATGGGCAATCGGTACTTGAACCGGAAGTAACTGGGAAAATGATGGTGAAAATGCGCCAAAAGAACACACACCTGCCACACGAAGACCTCACCAGCCGTGAACTAGAAATATTACTGCTAATGGCAGAAGGCAAAGCCAATCAGGACATTGCTGATGAATTATTTATCGCCCTGAAGACCGTCAAAACCCATGTTAGCAATATTTTAAGCAAATTAAGCGTCCAAGACCGCACCCAAGCCGTCATCTATGCGTTTAAACATTCATTAATAAAATAAACCCGAAACCAAGGCTATCTCGTAATAGCCTTTTTTTTTCGCTCATATTTTGTGGAGCACTATTACTTTTTTTGATATTTTGGATATCCCATCCCCCTTTTACATAATCAAAAATAAAAAAACAATTGAAAATACTTCTCATTTGCTGTTATTATTGGTAATGAAAATGATTATCATTATTAACGAAATTGGGGGAACGAATTACATATGAAATTATTAAAAGTATCAGGAATATTATTGCTATCTAGCAGTCTTCTATTTGGGTGTGCAACTACGGACAAAGCTACATCCACTGATAAGGTGAAAGAAACAAAGAATGCGGCATCAGAAGCTCTAAAAGGGGTAACTGATGAATACCGAAAGTATGCCATAGGGGAAATTGAAGAATTTGTTATGGCAACGGAAGCATTTACAACCGCTGTTAAAAACGGGGAATTAGCTAAAGCAAAGGAACTTTACGGACCGGCGCGGATGTATTATGAACGCGCTGAACCGATTGCTGAAGTGTTTGGCGACCTGGATCCAAAAATCGATGCACGTGAGGGCGATGTCCCTGAGGCTGAATGGACCGGATATCACCGAATTGAAAAAGGATTATGGCTGGAAAACACTACAAAAGGCTATGAACAATACGCAGAGCAGCTAATGAAGGATGTGAACCTGCTCCGCGCTAAGGTAGAAACCGTCGAAGTCACACCAGACATATTAATTACAGGTGCGGTTGATCTCTTAAATGAGGTGTCAACCTCAAAGGTAACAGGGGAAGAGGACCGATATTCCCATACCGATATATATGACTTTGCTGCGAATGTACAAGGCGCAGAAAAGATTTATCAGCTTCTCAATCCGGCATTAAAGAAAAAAGATAAAGAACTTTCGAACGAAATTCAGACACGTTTTGATGAGGTCTATCGTTTACTAAACCAGCAAAAAATTGGTGATGGCTATAAGCTTTATACCGAATTGACAGAAGCACAAGTGAAAGAATTAAGCCAAGCCGTTGATGCTCTTGCCGAACCGCTTTCACAAATAGGAATTGTTACGGAGGCGTCTTAATTGACAATGAATACGAACAGCAAAGAGGAAGCTGTACTCCATCAGGCAAAGATTTCGCGAAGAAATATGCTTAAAACAGCTGGTGTGGGTGGTGTTGGCGTTCTCCTCGGTGCAACAGGACTGGGTGGCTTGCTTACGATAACAGAAGGGAAAGCAAACAGCACCGGTAAAAAGGAAATCATCCCTTTTTACGGTAATCACCAAGGCGGGATAACCACGGAAACGCAAAACCATGTATATTTTGTTTCCTTAGATGTAACGACATCGAAAAAAGAAGAGGTAGTAAAGCTTTTCAAGGATTGGACCATCGCGGCAGCATTATTGTCTGAGGGGAAGCCAGTCGGGGATCTTTCCAGCAATGAATTTCTCCCGCCCAAGGATACTGGGGAAGCAGAAGGTTTATCAGCTTCAAATTTAACCATCACCTTTGGAGTTGGACCAAGTCTATTTGTGAGAGACAATCAGGACCGATTTGGATTAAAACAAAAGCAGCCCAAAGAATTAGTCGATCTCCCTAAATTCCCGCTAGATGCGTTGGAAGAGGCATGGACTGGCGGCGACCTTTGTATCCAAGCTTGTGCTGATGATTTGCAGGTGGCCTTCCACGCTGTGAGGAATTTGATTCGGATTGCACGGGGTAAAGCGATATTACGCTGGGCACAGACGGGCTTTCAACGCACGAAACAAGCTGACCCGGGCCAAGAAACACCGAGGAATTTATTTGGTTTCAAGGACGGGACGGTCAATCCAGATGTAAAAAGCGAAAAGCAGTTGAATGAACATGTATGGGTCCAACCTGGAGATGGACCGAATTGGCTTGTAAACGGCAGTTATCTCGTTGTCCGCCGTATTCAAATGTTTATAGAAGTGTGGGACCGGACCACATTAAAAGAGCAGGAAAAGACGTTTGGACGCTATCGTGACAACGGAGCACCGCTTGGACAAAAAGATGAATTTGAATCACTAAACTTGAAGCAGAAGAATGATCAGGGAGAATTTAACATACCGGTTGATTCACACACAAGGCTATCACATGGGGATGGGTCACAGCGAATTCTTCGTCGGGCGTACTCCTACTCGGATGGTATGGATGCTAAGACAGGGAGCTTTGATGCAGGTCTGCTATTCTTATGTTTCCAGCGTCAACCAAGTAAACAATTTATCCCCATCCAAGAACGTTTAGCAACAATGGATAAATTGAACGAATATATTTCCCACCGTGGCAGTGCTATTTTTGCTTGTTTGCCTGGAGTCAAACAGGGCGGTTATCTAGGGGAAACACTTTTCAACTAATGGTTTCCTTTGTGAGGAGAGAGAGTAATGCAACGATGTAGGACGATTTGGAATTCTGCACTTTTATTAATAATCCTTTTTGTATCTTTTCAAACAATCCATCCGGTCGCAGCGGCTGAAAATCATGACGAGCTATTTGTGCTAATTGGCGATAGCTTAATGAAAGTGAAGGATGGGGATTATACAGCTGTTACAAAAAATATGGAACTGTTTGCAAATGAATGGGAAGCAATGAAGCGTGCTGACAGCAAACAGGCAAAAAAGGTAGACCAAGAGCTAAAGAAGGTTCAAAGATTACTAGCTGATAGTAAGGAAGAAACAAAGACCCTGTCAGAAAGCCTCTCATCTTTATCAAGTGCTGTAGTTCTGTATGATCAAGAACAAAATCCTAAGGATAAGGTAAAAGGAAAAGAACAAGTAAAACAATTGCTGCCACTGATAAACAATCTTAAAAGCGCCATCATCGATGAGAATGTTACTGGGATAACAGCAAAGTATCAAGCGATATTAAACCAGTGGACTGCTTCAGAAAAAGCTGTCCATGATGAGAGTATTGCCTCCTACGGGAACATTGAAAAAAACATGGCTCTTATTCGAATTGCCATCACACAGGAACCTGCCGATTGGAAAAAGGCGGAAACGAATATAGTCCAATTGACAAGTGAAGTTGAAACCTACTTAGCTGGAAATGGGTCGAAACAGCTTGAGGGAAATTATACGCTTTCAGACCTTTCCACGTTATTCACGAAAGCGGAAAAACAGATTGCACAAAATGATTACAAAGGTGCAAGCGCCAATTTAAATGAAACCCTGACCATTTGGCCGATGGTGGAGGGCGACGTTCAGACAAGGAATGCTAAATTATACAGTGATATAGAAACGAAAATTCCTACCGCGATAAGTCTGTTAAATTCAAAAGTGGTGAATGCCGAAAAGGCCTCCGAAATCGTTAGGGAATTAAACACACGGATAGCTCCATTACTGAGCAAAACGAATTATTCGATTTGGGATGCTGCTCTGATTTTATTACGTGAAGGTTTAGAGGCTTTATTAATTGTGGCAACATTATTGGCCTTTTTGAAAAAGATGGATCAATCCTCAAAACAAAAGTGGATTTGGTCCGGTGTTGCCGCTGGAATTTTCGCTAGTGCGATTCTGGCGATTATTATCAACATTGTTTTTTCACAAATTATTGCGGCTTCAAGCCGGGAATATATTGAGGGACTAACCGGTGTTGTCGCAGTTGTGATGATGCTGACAATCGGGGCTTGGCTTCATAATAAGTCGAGTATCGGTCAGTGGAATAAGTATATTAATCAGCAAATGCAGCAAGCCATTGCAAAAGGAAGCCTTATTTCGTTTACATTTATTAGTTTTCTTTCGGTATTCCGTGAAGGGGCAGAAACGATTATTTTCTATGCCGGCATTACTCCATATATAGGTATAGCACAGCTTGTCACTGGAATCATTCTCGCGGTTGTCATTTTAGCAGTCAGCGGCTTCGCGATTATTAAATACAGTGTAAAAATTCCGATTCGCTTATTTTTTAAAGCGGCAACCATTCTCATTTACTTTTTAGCCTTTAAAATTCTTGGCATCAGTATTCATGCCTTGCAGGTTTCCAAGGTGGTTTCGACGACAACGGTTGAAAAACTGCCATTTATTGATTGGCTGGGACTTTACCCAACTTGGGAAACTACTGGAACACAACTGCTTTTATTGGCCGTGATTGTGGTCATGACCTACTTGGTTAAAAAAAATGACGGTAAACAACTCATTAGCACAAATGTTTAAAAAGGGCATATTAATTGCCCTTTTTTGTATTGTAGAAAAAATTCCCTACTAATCAAAGTACTTGTCTCATAAGTTTATAGAAGTGAGATAGGAAAGAGGGAATTTGAAAGTGGCTATTTATTACAGAGGGATATTTTTTTTAGCGGCGTCTGCTTTCTTAGGTGAAGGCATTGAAGTCCTGGTGAATATGATTCTTGCCCGGGAGTTGGGTTCACATGGGTTAGGGCTGTATATGTCGATTCTGCCTACCATCTTTTTGATTGTCCTGCTATCGAGCTTTGAACTGCAGGTGTCGATTTCCAAATTCGTTGCCGAACGGGAGGAACGTTTCCATCGAAATATTCTTTATCACGCGCTAACGATTACCATCATCTTTACCAGTATTCTCTTTTTAGTGGCTGCGGCGATACTGCCGTTTATTCCGGTATTTAATACCTATCACCCCTATGTCAGATGGCTTGTGATGATTCTCATCCCCGTCATTTCGTTCACTTCGGTTGCCAGAGGCTATTTCATGGGCATGCAGCAGATGGGAAAAATCGCCGTCTCTAATTTTCTAAGGAAAATCATTCAACTCGGAGGTTTGTTTGTTCTGTTTCGCTTCTTTGCCTTTGACCCAGAAGCAGCATTGCTGGTCGCCATTGGCACACTGATCGGCAGTGAAATTATTGTGTTTCTTTATTTAATCTACCTTTTTATTGCACAATTTCAACAGCTAAAACGGCAGCCTTTTTCCAATTTAAACAGGAAAGTGGTTCGGAAAAATTTAATGGCGGTATCGATTCCAACAACAGGTTTGCGTTTGTTTTCGGCCTTTACTGGAGCGATTCAGCCCTTCATCATTAAGGCGGCATTGGTACGCTCGGGTATGACCGATATATTGGCTACAGAGCAATTCGGCATGCTGATGGGGGTGGCCATGTCCATTGGGTTCTTCCCGGCTTTTATTGCCCATTCGTTATTGATTGTTCTCATACCGGCTGTGTCGAAGACTCATTCTCAAAAGGATTATTCAACCTTGCAAAAAATGCTTCAGCAGGTGATGAAACTCACGGTAGTATACGGAGTCGCAGCTGTGACCCTTTTCTATTTTTTTGCTCCAGAATTAACGTCCTTGTTTTTTAAATCGGCAACCCCTGCTGTTTTTCTGCAATTGCTATGGCCGTTTTTCTTATTTCATTTCTTTATTATGCCTCTGCAGGCCTTCATGATTGGTCTCGACATGATAAAAGAGGCATTTATTCATATCGTTTGGTCGACTGTCATTTCCTTTGCGCTTATTCTCTGGCTTGGTTCATCATCGGACTGGAGAATGAATGGGGTTATTATTGGGATGAATACAGGGTCTGTTTTATTAGCGCTGATGCATTATTTAACAATTTGTAAGAAGATTGGTGTTTCGATATTTATGAAAGGATTGGTTCAAAAGGCAGCGAATCGATAAAAATTTTCCCATCATGTGTAGGGGTAAGCAAGGTCCTTTCCGTCTAATAGAATGAACAACATTTTACAGAAGGAAAGGTAGGATGAAAATGCTTGAAGGATTTACACAATCTTTTGAAGAATTAGTAAAGGAACATGGGAAAGCCATTTTTAAATATATTTTTTCGTTAGTAAAACATAAAGAACTTGCGGAGGATCTTTATCAGGAGGTTTTACTCTCTGCCTATTTGGCTTACCCCTCCATTAAGGAGAAAAGTAAATATAAAAGCTGGCTTTTTACCATCGCAATTAATAAGTGCCGTGATTATTGGCGGAAAGAAAATAAGTCAAAACATTTTTGGAGGGAAGAAGTATATTCCTATTCCGCTGCATTCGAACCTGCATTTATTCCGGAAGAGGAAGTCTTACATAAATTTTCAGCGGAACAAATGGCTGAAAAGATCAACCTATTGCCCGAAATTTACCGCAATCCTATCTATCTTTATTACTATCAAGATCTATCTTTAGTAGAGATAGCTAGGAAAAGCAATCTGCCCATGTCGACTGTAAAAACAAGAATGAAAAGGGCGAAAGACCGGCTGCGGCCGAAAATGCTGTCACTTGCTTAATGGCTTCCAAAATATTCTTTGAAGAGGGGAAGGTTCACGATGAATGGAAATGTTACAAAAAAGATTCCTGTGCAACTAAAGCAATTTATTTCTAATCAATATTATGAAAGCTATTCTCCCATTGATCATGCGGTCTGGCGGTTTGTAATGAAGCAAAACCATTATTTTTTAAAGGGAATCGCCCATCCTTATTATGTAAATGGGTTAAAGGATTCGGGTATCAAAACGGAATCAATTCCAAAGGTAGCTGACATGAATACGAGTCTGGAAAAAGTCGGCTGGGGGGCTGTGACAATCGATGGGTTAATTCCCGGCTCCGCTTTTTATGGCTTTTTAGCAAATGGCATCCTACCGATTGCGACAGAAATACGAAAGATAGAAAACATTGCCTACACACCGGCACCGGATATGATTCATGAAGCAGCAGGTCACGCTCCGATTTTATTAGATGAATCCTACAGTAAATTTGTGAAAAAAATTGGCGAAATGGGTTCCAAAGCGATTTCAAGTAAGGAAAAGCTGGAAGTATTTAAAGCGGTTCGTCATTTAACAATTGTCGCTGAGGATCCTCATTCGACCGAAGAGCGGGTGAAAGAGGCAGAACGTCAGGTGGCAGTAGCACGCGCAAAGGTAAAGGGTTTATCTGAAGCCGATCAAGTGTCACGGCTGTTTTGGTGGACAGTTGAATACGGCTTAATTGGCGAGCTCATTGATCCAAAAATTTACGGGGCAGGTTTGCTTTCATCGGTAGGCGAGAGCCAAAGCTGTTTAGCGGAGGATGTCCGAAAAATCCCATTTACCGTAGAAGAATGCGTGAGGACCCCATATGATGTCACCAAACCACAGCCACAGTTATTTGTTTGTAAAAACTTTGATGAGCTAGTTTCGGCTATCGATCAATTTGCCGCCACCATGGCATTTCGCAAAGGAGGAACGGAAAGTCTGGAGAAAGCACTGCAGTCCGATAGTGTCGCAACGATTTGTTTTTCTTCTGGCTTACAGGTAACCGGTACGTTAGCGACGATTTTGAAGGACGATGAAGGGGAAGCTGTTTATTTGCGGACAAAAGGACCGACCGCATTATCAGTCGAGAATAAGCAATTGCCGGGGCACGGTACAGAAACCCATCAAAAGGGCTTTGGAACGCCGATTGGCCGCTTAGAAACTGGTATCGTGCTTGAAGATTGCACGAAGGAACAATTACGAGAGTTAGGAATTAACGAAGGAAAGGCAGCTTTGCTTCATTTTGAAAGCGGTGTCATTGTTAAGGGCACAGTCACTGGCATTTTGTCCGGCTCAGCGAAGCCAATCTTAATCTCATTTAAGGATTGTACCGTGACCTATAAGGATCAAGTTCTTTTTGAGCCAGCTTGGGGTACGTTTGATATGGCTGTTGGTGCCGGCATTCCATCTGTATTCGCAGGCGCTTCAGATCCAGACGCTTATTATGAGTTCGAGCCTGCTGAAGAAATTGAAGACAGGGCGGTTCAGAGAAGTTGGAATGAATTAGAGAAGTTGTATGAAGAAGTACGCAACATACGTGAGGGATCGAATTGGAATGAACAAAGTGTATCCCAGGTTAATAGAATTTTAGCCGTCCTCGAGGAAAAATATCAACGCGAATGGCTATTGCGGCTGGAACTGCTAGAAATTTATCAACAGCACAATCCAAGTCATCCTACTATTACCCAGCTAGTAGAAAGGCTGCAAAACACCGACTGGGATCCTTCAGTCCAACAAATGATTCAGCGCGGATTAACCTTATTTTATTATTAAAAATAAAAGGAGCTTGGGAAATGTCCAAGCTCCTTTTAATAATTAATCTCTGCTATTAAGAATCCCAAATATACGCAGGATGCTGATGAATAGATTAATAAAATCTAAATATAAGTTTAAAGCCATTAATGGAACATCTTCAGCTCTAACTCCATAGTGTTTCATCCGGCTAAAATCGAAGAGAACATAGCCGCTAAAAACTAATACACCGATAAAGGAGTATGCAAGCATGGCTGTAGATCCTAGTGGAGAGAAAAAGTTGAAAATCCCAATCGCCACCATAGCAAGCAGGGCTGCAAGCAGGAATCCACTTAAAAATGAGAAATTATGCTTTGATTTTGTTGCGTAAATGGCAATACCCGAAAAGACAACTGTCGTACTGGCAAAGGCCATGGCAACTATATTGGCACCTGCCGTAGCTGAGTAATAAGCTACAATCGGATACAAGGTAATCCCTGAGATAAACGTGAAAATGTAAAGGAATGAATAGGACATTGCTTTTTTACGTCTAAAGAAAAAAGCAGTTAATAGCATGACAAATTCTAGGATAGCTAACGGCATAAATAAACCTTCAGGTACCTTCGTGCCTATCATTGTGCCCAAGAAGGCAATCGCAAGGGATAGAGCAAACGTCCGTAAAACAGAAGGTAAAAATTGAGTCGATGTTGTTTGTGAATACAATTTACTCACCTCAAAAATATTTTCTTATATAAGTTATACGAAGAAGTGGTCAAGATGTTTCATTTTTTCTTAAAATATCTCCTTCTTTTAATAAATCGCGAATCTCGGCTAAAAGCTCTTCACTACGATCCACTTTTGCATCGGATTGAGCAGGTTCCTCTTTCTTCTTAAAACGATTAAGAAACTTCACAAAAAGGAAAATGGAGAAAGAAATAATTAAGAAATCAACAACCGTTTGGATAAATTGGCCGTATTTTAATTTCCCATAGGCTAGATCACTAAAATCTACGACCCCGATGATCATTCCAACCAACGGCATAATAACATCGGCGACAAGGGAAGAAACGATTTTGCCAAATGCGCCGCCAATAACAACCCCGACCGCTAAATCGATGACATTGCCTTTCATGGCAAATTGTTTAAATTCATTCCACAAGAAGGAATCCCCCCAAAATTGTTCTTATTTTCTTAAAAGTATATTGTAGCTTTAACCGAGATAAAAATACAAGCGCTATGTTTTTCCAACAATAGAAAAAAGAGCAGAATTCCTGCTCTTTTATTAGGCTGTAAACTGAAACGACCATTTGCACTGCTCTTAATGAGACTGCGAACTAAAACGCCCAATTACCTGCTCTAAATACGGGTTCAATCTTTCCATCAGCGGTAATTCCGTCGATGTTCATATCCGCTGATCCAATCATGAAATCAACATGGGTGAGACTTTCGTTAAGACCATTCTTCTCCAATTCTTCAGCTGACATTGTCTTGCCGCCCTCAATACAGAAGGCATAGGCGCTTCCGATTGCTAAATGGTTAGAGGCGTTTTCATCAAACAAGGTATTGAAGAAAAGAACGTTGGACTGTGAAATAGGTGAGTCGAAAGGAACAAGCGCTACCTCACCAAGATAATGTGAGCCTTCATCTGTGTCCACCAGACGCTTCAAAATCTCTTCGCCTTCCTCTGCTTTTACGCCAACAATTTTTCCATTTTCAAAGGTAATTGAAAAGCGGTCAATAATATTGCCGCCATAACTTAACGGTTTTGTACTTGCCACCGTACCGTTTACACCTGTTTTCAATGGCACAGTGAAGACTTCCTCAGTCGGCATGTTGGCCATAAACTCAAAACCTTTTTCATTCACACTGCCGGCTCCAACCCAAAGATGTTTTTCCGGAAGCTCAATCGTTAAGTCGGTACCAGGGGCTGTATAATGAAGCTTCTGATAGCGTTTTTCATTTAAATAGTGAACCTTTGCATGAAGGGTTTCATCGTGTTTTCTCCATGCCTCAACTGGATTATCAACGTCGACACGAGTAGCTTTGATAATCGCATCCCAAAGCTTGCTTACTTGGGTTTCAGCAGGTTCATCCGGGAATACCTTAGCAGCCCATGCCGGTGAAGCTGCGGCAATAACGGTCCAGCTGACTTTATCTGACATCGTTGCTTTTCGGTATTTTTTTAACGCCGTGCCAGCCGCTTTATTGAAGTTTGAAATACGTTCAGGATTGACGCCTTTTAATAAATCAGGACTCGAAGATACGACTGACATAAAGGCGGCCCCATTGTCAGCAAGCTCTTCCATTTCTTTGGCACGCCAAACTGGGTACTCTTGGAAGGCCTCATCTGGTGCTAAATCATATTTTGTTCTTGTAACCGTATCGTCGTTCCAGTTGACAACGACATTCTGCGCCCCTGTTTCATAGGCTTTTTTTACAATTAAACGGACAAATTCTGCAGCATCGATGGAGGCATTGATGGCTAACGTTTGACCTGGCTGAACATTAACGCCTACCTTTACGGCCAGCTCAGCATATTTTTCAAGGTTTTTTTGAAATTCACTCATATGTATAATCTCCTTTTTCAGAATCTTCCTATATTGTAGCGTTTTTAATTGGAAAAAGAAACAGGGAGCTAATGTCTTAAAAGAGATAAAAAAAAGTAAAGATTTTCATCTCTACCGTAGCTTACTTCCATATACTTTTATATTAAAATAAACACCTGCTGAAAATAGAACTAAAAATGTAATAATGCCTGACAATGAAGTTGGAGTCATGAACTGTGATAATTCCATTAATTCCACCGTCCTTATAATAGAAACCTTTACAAGGTAATTATAATATTAAAAGGGGTAAATGTGAATAAATTAGTACAATTTTTTGACAATTTTCAAATTGACCTGAAAAATATCTTTAAAGAAAAATAAAAAAGCACTTTGAGTGCTTTTTTACATTTGCGTTCCTACTTTTTGTTTTTCAAATGAATAAAACATTACCCAATATAATCCCGCACTGACCAGAGCAAGAACGGTGAGGACGAAAAATGTCCAGCCATAGCCAATCCAAACCGTCATTGGGATGGAAAGTGGGGCAATTGTGCGCCCCAGTGTATAGCGCAAGCTTGCGGCTGCAAAATATTGTCCCCTCATATGTTCAGGAGCAAGCCTAGAAACGAAGCTTTGCTGCAGCCCTGCCCCCATTAATTCAGCAAACGTGAATACCGCCATCGCGATTATTAACCCCCAAATCCAATGCGTTTGACTGAAAATGACAATTGAAATCGCGTAGACGACCGAGGAGAGAACAAACACGTTTCTTTCATAATATTTTCCCATCCACTTCGTTACAAAAACAGTAAATAGGGCAACAAGGAAGCCATTTTCAGCAAGGACAATTCCAAATGCCTGCTCACCCTTTAGCGTGAACGACCAATTCCCAATGGAAAAGAGGGTTTGATTTTTTACAAAATCCTTAATATAAACTGGAATTAATAAGTCCAATTGCATAAATGTCTGTCCTGCTAAAACCCCCGCTAGGATAAACAACAGGAAGGTTTTATCCTTAATAATGAGCCCATAATCTCGCAGCTGGTTTACTAAGAAGTAATACCACCTTCCGCCGTTGGAAACTGTAGCTGTTTTTTGAATGGGTGCGGTTTCCCGCGTCCATTTCGCCAGGATTAGACCCAGTAATATGCACACTGCACCTGCTACCAGCAACAGCTGAAAGCGATAGTGAACATAAAAAATCGCCCCTAGTATTGGTCCGACTACCACCGCAATATTGATAGATGTATAAAAAATGGCAAACACATTGCTTCGTTCCTTTTCGGGCACAACATCGGCTACCATTGCTTGGCTCGCAGGCCAGTAAAAAGAACCGAACACACCGGCAAATGCAAACGAAACAAAGCCCATCCAAGGGGATTGAAGCCATGGTGAACTGGCGATGGCAAAGGCTAAGAAGGAAAGTCCTTGCCCGATGGAAGAAAGAACCATCATCCGTTTTCGCCCAAAACGATCGGCACAATATCCGCCCATCAGGTTAGCAATCACGGAAAAAACCTGTGAAAAAACTAATAACAACCCTGCTTTATTTTTACCGAACTCTTCCGCAAAATAAATCGTTAAGAACGGAAAAAACATCCAAAAGGTAATATTCATCATCGCTTCCCCAAACAAGCGAACCTTTAAATTTGAATCCCAATCCCTTATCCTCATGTAAAAAATCTCCGTTTCTCTATTTTCATGCTTTTTTATCATACTATCCTAATGGAAAAAAAAACAAGGAAAAAAGCAGACTCACCTTATTTTAAAGGGTTCACTTATCGGTTGGGGGATCAGGCTATGCACCCGAGCTGATAAATAGACGGAAAAATTCCGCTTAATGAGTAATTATTATAAAAAAGAGCTTAAATAGACGGAGAGATTCCGCCTATTGACTTGAAAAATTCAAAAAGGGGGGATTTTGCTTGACATAATCGGAAAATCTCCCCTTATTTACCCCGAAACGAGCTCCATTCAGCATTAAACCGGAAAATCTCCGCTTATTTTACTTTTGCTGGTTACTCGATTAAGGACAAGACATCTTATTTAAAAGTGAGTGAGTTTTATCTCAAAAATCCAAGAGAAACTCATTTTGATATGGGAAAATACTTTGTATTCTTTCAACCTATTTGATATAACAAGAACATAAGTTCGTGATAAAAAGCAAAACAGAAGAAAAAAGCAAAGCTGAAGGCTACGGCCAGATGTATTAGCGGGACCTGTGGTAGCCCACGTAAAGACAATGGGACTTTTTAGCCTATTCTTTCGAAAACACTTGCTTTAGCTATGGGGATATTCATGCTATATTATAGTTCAATGGTTTACTGAAAGGATGTTTAAATACAGTGAAAAAAAGTGTAGTTATAGCCGAAAAACCTTCTGTCGCTCGAGATATAGCACGAGTATTGAATTGTAATAAAAAAGGAAATGGCTATCTTGAAGGCGATAAATATATCGTTACGTGGGCACTTGGCCACCTAGTCACGCTTGCTGACCCAGAAAGTTACGATGCGAAATATAAAACATGGAATTTAGAAGATCTCCCTATGCTGCCTGAGCGTTTGAAATTGACCGTCATTAAGCAGACTGGAAAACAGTTTAATACTGTTAAAAGTCAACTGACTAGAAATGATGTCAATGAAATAATCGTGGCTACAGATGCAGGGAGAGAAGGAGAATTAGTTGCACGTTGGATTATTGATAAAGTAAAAGTCAATAAACCGATTAAACGTCTATGGATCTCATCTGTTACAGATAAAGCTATTAAAGAAGGCTTTGCAAACTTGAAGCCGGGAAAAGCCTATGACAATTTATATGCATCAGCTGTCGCCCGTTCGGAAGCTGACTGGTATATCGGTCTTAATGCAACACGTGCATTAACTACCAGGTTCAATGCACAATTAAACTGTGGTCGTGTACAAACACCTACTGTTGCAATCATTGCAGCCCGTGAGGACGAAATTAGAAACTTCAAAGCACAAACTTATTACGGCATCGAAGCCCAAACAGCAGACCAATTAAAGCTGACTTGGCAAGATGCAAAAGGCAACAGCCGCAGCTTTGACAAAGAGAAACTTGATGCAGTTGTAAAAAAACTTGGCAAGCAAAATGCCAAGGTAACGGAAATTGAAAAAAAGCCGAAGAAGAATTTTTCTCCAGGTCTATATGACTTAACAGAACTACAACGCGATGCGAATAAAATCTTTGGGTACTCCGCTAAGGAAACATTAAATATTATGCAAAAGTTGTACGAGCAGCATAAAGTTTTAACGTATCCCCGGACAGACTCACGGTTTATCTCATCCGATATTGTTCCAACTATACCAGAGCGTCTGAAGGCATGTGGAATTGGTGAATACCGCTTATTAACAAGCAAAATCTTAAAAAAGCCAATTAAGGCATCTAAAGCTTTTGTTGATGACAGCAAGGTATCCGATCACCATGCGATTATTCCGACTGAAGGCTACGTGAACGTTTCAGCGTTTACAGATAAAGAACGGAAAATTTATGACTTGGTTGTAAAACGCTTCTTAGCGGTATTATTCCCCGCATTTGAGTACGAACAATTAACGCTTCGAGCGAGAATCGGTGAGGAAAACTTCGTTGCTAGAGGCAAAACTATTTTATCGCTTGGTTGGAAAGAAGTTTACAATAATCGACTTGACGAAGACGATGAAGGTGATGATCTGAAAGAACAGATTTTACCTCGGATTGAAAAAGGCGATACCTTAAATGTAAAACTAATCGCTCAAACTTCAGGTCAAACGAAGCCGCCTGCCCGCTTTAATGAGGCGACATTACTGTCGGCAATGGAAAATCCAACGAAGTATATGGATACGAAAAATAAACAATTGGCAGACACCTTAAAATCCACGGGTGGGCTTGGTACTGTTGCTACACGCGCGGATATTATTGATAAGCTATTCAATTCATTCCTAATCGAAAAACGAGGCAAAGACATTCATATTACTTCAAAGGGTCGTCAATTGCTGGACTTAGTTCCTGAGGAGCTTAAATCACCGACATTGACAGCCGAGTGGGAACAAAAGCTTGATCAAATTGCACATGGTAAGTTGAAAAAAGAAGTGTTTATTAGCGAAATGAAAAACTACACGAAAGAAATTGTTGCTGAAATTAAAGCAAGCAATAAAAAGTATAAGCACGACAACATCTCTACAAAGAATTGTCCAGACTGTGGAAAACCTATGCTTGAAGTAAACGGAAAAAAGGGTAAAATGCTTGTGTGCCAAGACCGTGAATGTGGACATCGCAAAAATGTTTCTCGAGTCACAAATGCGCGATGCCCGCAATGCCATAAAAAATTGGAGCTTCGCGGCGAAGGGGAAGGACAAATTTTTGTTTGTAAATGCGGGTATAGAGAGAAACTATCTACTTTCGAAGCGCGCCGTAAAAAAGAATCTGCTGGTAAAGTGGATAAACGAACGGTGCAAAAGTATCTGAAAAACCAAAACAAGGAAGAAGAACCAATAAACACAGCTTTAGCAGATGCTTTAAAGAAGTTGAATCTAAAGTAGGGATATTTGGAAACTAAAAAGTTCTTAAAAATTATTGTGAAAAAGTAGGCTTTATATATAAGTTTAGTTGGAGTCTTGTATATAAAGCCTTTTGTAATTCAAAAAGCAAAGACTCCATTTCCCTTTTACATGCTATCCTGCTAAAGTATTATCGTGTTAAAATTCAGAAAATTTAATTGACAGATAAGGTTTTCATCCCATAGAATAATTATTAGAATGAAAGTTAATCGAATGGAATGATAACCGATGAGGCATTTCCAAAAAACAGATCAATATGCGGTAATTTTTATAAAAGAGGCTGGACTCCAAATCTAATCTGATATGGACTCCAGCCTCTTTCTTTG
The DNA here is from genome assembly GCF_042885335.1 of Neobacillus sp. NPDC058068. Taxonomy (NCBI): domain Bacteria; kingdom Bacillati; phylum Bacillota; class Bacilli; order Caryophanales; family Bacillaceae; genus Neobacillus; species Neobacillus sp. NPDC058068. Next base: position 59,939 of record NZ_JBHVSI010000012.1, read on the forward strand.
TTGTGATAAAGTGGTAGAGGAGCGGGATAGAAATGATTACACTTACAGGTGGAAGTTTAACATTAGAGCAAATAAAAGCTGTTTTATATCACAGCCAACAGGTCAGCGCATCCGAAAAAAGCATGGAAGCTGTTTCAAAGAGTCGCGAAGCAGTTGAAAGAATAGTTTCAGAAGCAAAAGTAGTTTACGGAATTACCACGGGCTTTGGAAAATTTAGTGATGTTCTCATCGATAAAGATCATGTGCAGGACCTCCAGCTTAACTTAATTCGTTCCCATGCCTGTGGAGTTGGCGACCCGTTTCCTGAGGCTGTGGCAAAAGCAATGGTTCTCCTTCGTGCCAACGCCTTGTTAAAAGGCTATTCCGGGATAAGACCGCTTGTTATTGAAAAACTATTAGATCTAGTAAACCATAACATCATTCCTGTTATTCCGCAGCAAGGGTCACTCGGGGCGAGCGGGGATTTGGCGCCGCTATCACACTTAGCTTTAGTTTTAATCGGCGAAGGTGAAGTATTTTACAAAGGACAGCGGATGGAGGCACTTGACGCACTAGAGCAAGAGGGGATTTTACCTGTCACATTGGAGGCAAAGGAAGGCCTGGCACTCATTAATGGTACCCAGGCGATGACGGCAATGGGGGTTGTCGGCTACCTTGAAGCGGAGCAATTGGCACATGAAAGTGAACTCATCGCGTCGATGACGATTGAAGGGTTAAACGGGATTATTGACGCTTTTGCAGAAGAAGTGCATATAGCAAGGGGCTATAAACAACAGATTGATACTGCGGCAAGAATCCGTCAGTATTTAAGCGACAGTTTGTTAACGACACAGCAAGGGGAGCTTAGGGTTCAGGATGCCTATTCACTTCGCTGTATCCCGCAAGTTCATGGCGCTTCTTGGCAGGTTCTTGATTATGTAAAAGAAAAACTAGAAATTGAAATAAATGCTGCCACTGACAATCCATTAATTTTTGACGATGGTGAAAAAGTCATTTCCGGTGGGAATTTCCATGGTCAGCCGATTGCCTTCGCGATGGACTTTATGAAAATTGGGGTTGCAGAGCTGGCGAATATTTCAGAAAGACGGATTGAGCGATTGGTGAATCCTCAATTAAATGATCTGCCCCCGTTTTTAAGTCCTGAACCAGGCTTGCAATCCGGGGCAATGATTATGCAATATGCCGCGGCTGCTCTTGTATCGGAAAATAAAACACTGGCACATCCAGCAAGCGTTGACTCGATTCCGTCCTCGGCCAATCAAGAGGATCATGTCAGCATGGGAACGATTGCCTCAAGACATGCGTATCAAATTATCCAGAATGCCAGAAGAGTGCTGGCGATTGAGTTGATTTGTGCGATGCAGGCAGTGGAAATCCGCGGGGTCGATAAAATGGCCAGCCATACGAAGCTGTTCTATGAAAAAGGACGCAAGCAGGTGCTTTCAATTAAGCAGGACCGCATCTTCTCGAAAGATATTGAAAAAGCGGCAGAGTGGTTGAAAACGGTTGAGTTTTCGCAATTCATTAGAAGTTTAAATACAGAAAATACAACATACTAAATTCCAAATAAAAGGCGTGAGAAGTTCACGCCTTTTACTCCATTTGTTCCGGCAGCAAACGTGCAGTATCTCCGCGCATATCCTCTTCTTCGACTCTATTTTTAAAGGCTTCGCGGGTTACAAGGAATTCTTCATCCCCAATTGCTTCCTTTACATGTTTTTCAGTTAGACTGTCCTTAGGGAAATTACCAGGATGGTTTTTCTTTTTGTGTTCAAAATGTTCTCCACGTGACATACTAAAGCACTCCTTTCATCTACTCTTATAACATTCCCTATGTGTAGTGAAATAATTACTATTTGTTCTATTATCAGAAGTTATATCATTGGACTTCGAGAATTGTCCAGCTCCAGCGCCCTAGCGGCTAATGTCCTTCGCTCTCCGCCCTACGATAAGTCAACATCGAATCGCCTCCGGCTCTTCGTGTTTCCTTTATCTCAGTTGGAGCGCTCCAGGCCATACGCCGCTGACCAGGGCGCTTGCGCTTTTCTTAGTCCTCACAAAAGAAAAAGCTGTTTGAAAGAGACGATCTAATTAATAGATTTACTCCTCACCAGCTTTTTTAATTGGTTTATCAGGTTTGCACATCCGATCAAGTAGAAAACCAGCAAATACAATAAACGCAATCGGGATTGAAAAATTTAACACATGGATAAGTGTCATAGCATGCTCCACCACCATTATTCTGAATATTAAGTATATTTATAAGTTGTTTATATTATATTCTAAATGACGCAATTTAGACAAATTTTTTGTCGTAAACAATGAAAATAAGCATTAGTATTGCATACCTAGCGGTTTTATCGGCTTTAATCCCCATAGTTTCCATTAATAACCAAGAGGATTTCTAGGATTAATATCTAATAGTTATTAAGTAGGGAATATTATTGCGTTTCTGACATAACTCAATAAGGTTATAGAGGAGTGAGGACTAACAATGATGAAACAAAATGCAATAATTTCAGAAGAAAAAAAACTTCTTTGTATTGGTGGTGCCAACGTGGATTTGAAAATTCAGGCACTGAAACAATTAGAGCTTGGTACTTCGAATCCTGCGATTAGCACGAAATCCAGAGGCGGCGTGGCACGTAATGTCGCGGAAAACTCTGGGCGCCTAGGGCTTAATGCTTCGTTATTAGCCTATATTGGATCCGATACTGAAGGGGAATGGCTGCTGCAAAACACTAATCATTTCGCAGATATAAATTTAACAGAAATAATCGATGGGAAATCCACGGGAACCTATACAGCAGTGCTTGATGAAGAGGGTGAAATGGCTGTCGCTTTTGCCGACATGGCTATATACGATGAGGTTGAAGGCTCCTTTTTTGAAAAAAATTGGACCCATATTCAAAATGCAAAATTGATTCTATTAGATACGAATTTTCCCGCTGAAGTAATCAATGAAGTGATAAATTGCAGTAAAGACGAAGGAATTCCTCTATGTATTGCTACAGTGTCAGCAGCTAAAACGGCTAAATTGCCAGTCTCCTTAGACGGTGTAACTTGGCTGATCGCCAATCAAAAAGAAGCCGAAGCCCTTTCAAAATTAGAAATTACCTCCGAGGGAGATTTCTATCGAGCAGCAGAAATAATTTTAAAAAGCGGGGTCGAGAAAGTAGTTATTACTAGGCAAGAAAAAGGCTTAATTTATTTTACAAACAATGGGGAAGCAGGAGCAATCGTACCTCCAAGTGTTCCGATTGTGGATGTAACAGGAGCAGGGGATGCTCTTATTTCCGGAATCCTATTTGGCTATTTAAAAGGACTTAACACAGAAGACTCCTGCAAAATTGGGGTTTCTTGTTCAATGATTACAGTCCAAACAAGCGAAACCGTCCACCCCGATTTGGACCAGCAAAAATTACTTGAAACATTTCAGAAATACTTCAGCAAAGGGCTTAGCCATCGTTGATAAGAAAAGAGGAGGGAATTCTGACTAGAATTCACCTCCCTTTTTTCTACAGAAATTATAAAAGAAAAGAGTATTTTTGTAGAAACTTGCCACAATTTGTATTAAAAAGAAGTGTGAAAATTCAAAGAAAATGACAAAATATAACACCTTGTTAAAAAAGAACTAGATATAATGAGGACATCAATTGTATTTATGAAAAAAGGCCTAGTTATTTGTTATTGAGTTAGGTAATCGGTGATGCACTGGGGAGAATAGAATCAGAAAAAGGCAAACCTGTTGAAAGGCAGGGACGCAAAGCCTAGGGTCTAAGGCAGGCGGAACGCTTGCTATGATGGCCGGGATGCCTGAAATACGAATTGTATTTTAGGGGTGAGGATATTGGTTATTACAGAAAAAGAGGTTGATGTTATCGATCAGGAATGGATGACCCTCATATTAGAAGCGAAGGAGCTTGGACTAACCATCGAAGAGGTTCGTGACTTCTTTAATCAACATGGTAGATTAGAGCTAATCACGAATAACAACTGAGTAATTACATAAAAAAGAAAAGCATCCTGCAAAAATATTTGTAGAATGCTTTTTTTCTTGTATACTATTCGTCATTATTTTGTTTGTTCCGCCATTTATTAAATTCAAGGTAATCACGAAATTGTTCTTTTGAAACACCAGAATTCATTGCCTCTTTGACTAGGTTCATCCAATCGCTGTCTAATTGATTCTTATCAATTTGTTCATGGATTAAATGTTCAATGGGAATATTTAATACTGCAGCAATTTTTTCAAGAAATTGAATAGATGGATTCTTTTGCAGGTTTCTTTCAAGAGAACTTAAATAAGATTTTGCAACGCCCGCCTGTTCAGCAAGTTCGGATAGTGACATTTTCTTTTCTGAGCGGAATTTTTTTACGCGGTCACCAATCATTGATTCTCACACACCTAATTATTATTGTTGTTATTGTTGATATATTAATTCTACCAAAAAGAATAAGAAAGTACCATATAAAGAACGGCGTAATATTACCAAATAATGAACATTGAAAAATATTGTTCAAAGCTTTTAAAGCAAGATAGAAATTTTGAAAAAATGCTAGGTTAGCGTTACTATTAAAAGTGTTGCCATAGTCTAAAGTATAATTTTAACGTGGAAAATGTTCTAAGAAGAACAATATGGTTCATTATACATAATATTAAATCAAAAAGGCAGGGAATAATATGATTGTCCTTAAATCACAACGAGAAATTGAAGCCATGCAGAAGGCAGGAGAAATACTGGCAGCCTGTCATAAAGAAATTGCAAAATTAATTAAGCCAGGTGTTACAACGTGGGAGATTGAAGAATTTGTTGATGAATTTCTAAGACAGAAGGGAGCAACTCCAGAACAGAAAGGCTATCGAGGCTATGAATATGCAACGTGCGCGAGTATTAATGATGAAATTTGTCATGGCTTTCCTAGGAAGGAGCCTTTAAAAGAGGGCGACATTGTCACGATTGATATGGTTGTCAAATACAATGGTGCTTTAGCTGATTCTGCTTGGTCCTATGCCGTTGGCCAGGTCTCCAAGGAAACAGATCATTTATTAAAAGTGACAAAGGAAGCTCTTTACAAGGGAATTGAACAGGCGGTAGTGGGTAATCGCATAGGTGATATTGGCCACGCGATTCAAAAATACGTTGAAAGTGAAGGACTAACAGTTGTAAGAGACTTTATCGGTCATGGGATTGGCGCGGTGATTCACGAGAAACCGGATGTTCCGCATTATGGGCTACCTGGTAAAGGGGCAAGAATTAAAGAAGGAATGGTTTTTACAATTGAACCGATGGTCAATGTCGGCTGGTACCAAACAAAAATGGATGATAACGGCTGGACAGCACGTACGCTTGATGGTAAATATTCAGCACAATATGAGCATACGCTCGCGATTACGAAAGACGGTCCAATTATCCTAACGGATCAAAAATAGGCAAAAAACCCGTTATTCAAAATAATAACGGGTTTTTACTTATTTTTTCCTTAAACTACCTAGCTCTTCCACCAATGCCTGCATTTCATTAGGGCTAAAAGAATTTTTCCTTAGGACCATCTCATAAATTTCCTTTAATTCCTCGTACATTTCTTCATCAAAGTGAGACGGTTTGATTGCCCCGAGGTTGAGGACCTTTAACTTTTCCTTTATTTGTTCAATCATATATTCGACATTTTCAACAGATTTTTGAGATAAATTCATTTCGGCCACCCTTTCCGAATTAATATTCTCATCTTTTCATGTTAAAAAGCATCTGTCAATACAAACATACTATGAATAAGGGGCTTTATATTTCCGGCAGAACGTAATTAAAAGTTTGGACGGGCTTGCAAAAGGGAATTGATATAAAGCAAAATAAAGATGAGCTTATTTTGGTATCATTTTCATTGGAGAAAGATTAATGATAATTATGAGTGTGGAAGGAGAGTTTAAGATGACGAAGAAAAATCAATTCTGGAAGGGAATGCTAATCGGTGCGATCGCAGGCGGAGCAATCAGCCTTTTAGATAAACAAACCAGGCAGGCAATGAAGGAAAACGTTCAAAAAACATCCAGCAAGGTTTCCGATGTTCTATGTAATCCTAGAGAAATAACCGATAAGGTAAAGGAAACTGCGGCCAAAATCAAAACAACCGCACAGCAGGTAAAGGAAGATATTTCCTACATAACAAATAAGGTTGATGAAATACGCGAGCTGACACCGCAAGTGACTGATATCATAAAAGAAACAAAAGATGCCTTTTCAAAGAGTGAGGAATCACAACTCTTAGAAGACGTACTGGGTGAAGAGGAAAAAAATAATTAAAAGGAGGGCTGGACATGGAAAAGACAGGGAATGTACGCTCCTCTTTATTAAGATTGCTTTGGCACCGGATTGAAGAAGATGACATTCCGGGATTAAGTGCGCAATTAGCCTATTTTTTTCTTCTTTCCTTGTTTCCACTCCTGATTGTATTATTCACATTGCTGCCGTATTTACCGATTCAACAACCGGACATGCTCGGAATAATAAGGGATTTTGCCCCAGTTGAAGCGATGGATCTAATTGAAAAAAATGTGAAAGAGATTATGAACCATCGGAATGGCGGTTTGCTTTCATTCGGGATTATCGGTACGATTTGGTCCGCCTCTAACGGAATAAATGCTATCGTAAGGGCGCTTAATAAGGCCTACAATGTGAAGGAAAGCCGTTCATTTATTGTTTCAAGAGGAGTGGCAATACTATTAACATTTGGGATGATCTTTGTCTTTATCCTTGCAATTGTTTTACCGGTTTTCGGCAAGGAAATTGGTCTGTTCTTGTTTTCAAAATTTGGCTACACCAGCGAATTTATTAAGCTGTGGAATGCGTTAAGCTGGCTGGTCAGTGCCGTGATTTTGTTCCTGATGTTTACCGGATTGTACTGGATTGCACCCAATGTGAAATTGCGGTGCCGCAGTAGTTTTCCCGGCGCCATTTTCGCGACATTAGGCTGGATTATCTCCTCGATAGGATTATCCTTCTATGTCGGGAACTTTAGCAACTATTCACTTACTTATGGAAGTATCGGGGCAATCATTGTGTTAATGATTTGGTTATATATATCGGCATTTATTATTATTATTGGCGGAGAAATCAATGCCTATTATAGTGAAAAAAATCGTTCGAACTGCTAATACTTTCCTTTATGAAATAATCTTATCTGTCCAAACTATCATTATGGGCCTTCGCCCTAACATAAAGGGAGGTTTTACTGTTGACAAAACATACGAAAAAAGATGGCGGTACAAAGCAAAAAGGAAATAAGAGTAACCCAAAACAAAAAACTTCAGGGTCAGCAAATGGCTCGAATGGATATCACTAAAAAGAAAAGCGCAAGCGCCCTGGTCAGCGGCGTATGGCCTGGAGCACTCCAACTGAGATAAAGGAAACACGGAGAGCGCAAGCGATCCGATGTTGACTTATCGTAGGGCGGAGAGCGGAAGGACACTAGCCGCTAGGGCGCTGGAGCTGGACAATTCTCAAAGTCCAATGATATAAATTGTGATAAGATGAAAAAAAGGACCGATGTGGTCCTTTTTTTCACGACTTTAACAAGCGTAAACTATTCAGTATGACGAGGATGGTGCTGCCTTCATGGCCGATGACTCCAAATGGCAAATCAAGCATCTGAAAGAAATTTGATGAAATCAAGAGCATGATAACCGAAATCGAGAAAATGACATTCTGTTTGATAATTTTATTCATTCGTTGTGACAGGTTGATGGCATCGGCGATGCGCGGCAGGTCATTTTTCATCAGCACGATATCGGCTGTTTCCAGTGCAACATCTGTTCCTCCCCCCATCGCAATCCCGACATTGGCTATCGCCAGTGCAGGAGCATCATTGATCCCGTCCCCTACCATGGCAACAGTTTTATATTTGGCTTTAAGCTGTTTAAGGTGTTCTACCTTTGATTCCGGCAGGCATTCAGCAAAAAATTCATCAACATGGCTCTCAGCGGCTATTGCACGAGCGGTTTTTTCACTATCACCCGTAAGCATAACGGTATGGATACCCTGTTTCTTTAAATGATTAATTGCCAACTTCGTTTCCTCGCGAACGACATCCTTTAAGGCAATCATCGCACAAAGTTCCCCATTGATTTCAATGAAGACAAGGGTATTACCACGACTTGCAAGTTCTTTCGCTTTTCCATCAGCAAACTGGTCGACATCTTCCTTCCCGACGAAAGCGGCCTTGCCAATTTTCCATTGTTCTCCATTAATTTCTGCCTTAACCCCCCAGCCGGGTATATCTTCGAGGCTGTCAGGATGAAAAAGTTCTTTAGTTACGTTCCGCTTGGCATACTTCACAATTGCTATCGCCAGCGGATGGTTCGAATGGCTCTCTATCGATGCCGCCTGCCAAAGGAGCTGTTCCTTTTTAAGTCCTTCTTTCACAAGCACCTCGGTTACTTCCGGTTTCCCCTTTGTAAGGGTGCCGGTTTTATCTAATGCTATTGCTTCAAGATGACCTAAATTTTCAAGATGGACACCGCCTTTTACTAATATCCCATGTCTGGCCCCATTCGAAATCGCCGATAACGACGCCGGCATGATCGAAGCCACCAAAGCACAAGGGGAGGCGACCACTAATAAAATCATCGCGCGGTAAAACGATTCATGCCAGCTCCATCCTAGTAAAAAGTGAGGCAGGAAAAACATAGCAACCACGACGAGCAGAACAACCTTGACATAGGTTCCTTCAAAGCGTTCAATAAACAGCTGCGACGGTGACTTTTCACTTTGAGCGGATTGTACAAGCTGAATAATTTTTCGAAAAAGGGTGTCACTGCTCTCCTTTGTCACTTGTACGGTAATGGAACCTGTCATATTTACGGTTCCGGCAAACACATCTGCCTGCTCCCCTTTAGAGACGGGCATCGACTCACCGGTAATCGCTGCTTCATCAATATTTGTCTGTCCTTTAATAATCATTCCATCAGATGGCACCCGTTCACCTGGTTTAATCAGAATATGGTCGCCAACGCGAAGCTCCGAGACTGGAACTCGCTTTTCATAGCCATTGCTGATTAGCAAAGCTTCTTCCGGCTGAAGCTCCATTAAAGAGGAAATTTCCTTATGGCTTTTATTCATGGTGTAGGTTTCTAAGGCGCCGCTGACGGCAAAGATAAAGATTAAAATGGCCCCTTCTGTCCAGTAACCAATAATCGCCGAACCAACGGCGGCAAAAATCATCAGCATTTCTACATTTAATTCTTTATTTTCATATGTGGCTTCAATGCCTTCCTTTGCTTTTGCAAACCCGCCGATGACAAATGCCAGCAAGTAAACAATAATGGAGTCCGTTCCAAATCCATATTTATCGAAAATCCAGCCAAGGGCAATGAAAACACCGCTTAGCGATGCAGCAATTAGTTCCAAATGTGGTTTGATTTTTTCTAAAAGGCTACTATTCTGTTCCTTTTTTGTGAGTACTTTTGCATCTGAACTCATCTGGATCTCCCCCCTAATAATTTGATTGTACTGCGAGAAAAAGTGTCTGTCAATTCTAATTGATAAAGTTAAATTCTAATTGATAATAAGAATCAGTATTACTTCAAATAATATATGGTTTTTTGTTTATTTTTGTTATTAGTAATTAATAATTATTATCATTTAATATATAGGGGAATTGAAAAAGACTAATTTGGAATTGAGAAGAATAATCAACCTCACTACCCCTAAAAAACACGAAAGCTGTCACCCTAGTGATGACAGCAGAATCCTCTAAACTTTAATATTTTCATTTAGCCGATTGGAAAGTATAACTTTCCAAGCAGGCATAAGTGCAACTACGTCTCTGTCTTCGCCTAACGGCTCGCCAATCGACGAGTTTTCTTTATTTTACCATACATATTATGCGTCAGATATGAATTTGCTCCCATATTAGTTTTGTTGTTCGAGTACCACCTGGTTCTTCTTTCCAAAGGTAAAGATAATGAATGATAAGGCTAAGAGCATCGTACTAATAATGTAGAAGAAGCTGACACTTTGCAAGAATTTAATAAATAGGCCGCCGATGATCGGCCCGCTTAAGGACCCGAGGCTAAAAAAGATGCCGCATAATAAATTTCCAGTTGGTAATAGGTCCTTCGGTACTAAATCGGTCATATAACTGATGCCAAGCGAGAAGGTAGAGCCGACGACCATCCCGGAGATCAGGAATGCGATAAACAGGCCGATAAAAGAATGTTCAAGTAAACTAGCTGCAGAAAAGCTGAAAAATCCAAGGAAAAGGACGGTCATCAAGATATTTCGCCGCCCGTATTGATCACTTAATATCCCTAACGGCAGCTGGGTAATAATACTGCCAATCGCAAAAGCGGACAAAACGAGCGAGACACTGGAAACATCAATATTCATTCTTAAGGCATAAATGGGGAAACTACCATTTAACGATGATTCTAAAAAACCGTAGGAAAATGGAGGCAGGAAGGCGACCCAGCCATATTTCAAAGCTCTTCTAAACTGTTTTATCGTTGCCAAGAATGAATTAATCTTTACCACTTGTTCCGGAAATTCATTTTTTAAGAAAAAGACAAAAAGCCAACCTGCTAAGCAAACGATTGAAGAGATGATGAAGGGCAGGGCTTCATTCACATTAACCAATGGCGTCATTAACGGTCCCGTCGCAAAACCAATTCCAAAAAACAAGCCATATAAGGAGATATTCCTGCCCCTCTTCTCAGCGGGTGAAAAGGATGTGATCCACGTCTGGGTGGCGAAATGCAATGAATGGTCCCCGATGCCGATTAGCAATCGTAAGGCAAACCAAAACCAGAATGTTTTCCATAATGGAAATAAGGCAAGTGAGACGAATACAAGTGCACCGCCGAACATGATGATCGGCTTATACCCATATTTTCTTAGCGGCATTTCCATAAATGGGGAAACAAGGAGAATGCCGATATAGAGAGCGATGGCGTTTAACCCGTTTAAGGAAGGGGAAACACCGCCTTTTTCAAATATTACCGCGATAAGCGGGAGGAGCATCCCCTGGGAAAAGCCAGAAATGGCGACAATACTGACAAGTATCCAGAAACGAAAATATTGTTTATTCATATAACTTCCTCAATTCTACTTTCCATCAAAAAATATAGGTCCTAAATGATGGTAACGAGAATATTCTGCATTTGCAAGAAAAAAATTGACTGGTTTATCATAAGTTTTTCTAGGTAAATATCAGGGTATAGGGAAACAAAATAGATAGGAGAAAAAATAAGCGGATCAAAAATAATCTGTGGAGGGAACGCGATGACGAACAAAATCTTTATGCTCCTGACTTTCATTGGAGTTCCACTTTCCGTCATTGGGACACTAATGCACTGGCCGAGTATAATTCTATTTATTATTTATTGTTTAACAATTATTGCGTTATCAAGCTTTATGGGTCGGGCAACCGAAAGTCTTGCGATTGTGGCCGGTCCGCGAATCGGCGGGTTGCTAAATGCAACCTTCGGAAATGCAGTGGAACTGATTATTTCTATCTTTTCGCTTAAAGCAGGACTTGTTGGAATTGTTCTTGCCTCATTAACTGGTTCGGTTTTAGGAAATTTACTTCTTGTAGCAGGGCTTTCGTTTTTTATCGGCGGACTTAAATATAAGCGCCAGGAATTTAATGTCTTTGATGCCCGTCATAATTCAGGGCTGCTCATTTTTGCCGTGATGATTGCTTTCGTCATTCCAGAAGTTTTTTCAATGAATATGAACGAAACGAAAACCATTTCATTAAGTATCGGGATCTCGGTTATTCTTATTGTTCTATATCTAGCTGCCCTGTTCTTTAAACTTGTTACCCACCGCGGTGTCTATCAGCCTAGCGGGGAAACGGAGGAACATGAGAAGGAAGTACCGGAATGGGGGAAAGGGAAGGCGATCGCTGTGCTTTTCATTGCAACAATAGCTGTCGCCTACATATCGGAGCATTTGGTTCATACGTTTGAGTTTGTGGCAGAATCCTTTGGCTGGACGGAGCTGTTTATCGGCGTGATTATTGTCGCCATCGTGGGAAATGCAGCGGAACACGCATCCGCAGTATTAATGGCCTACAAGAATAAAATGGATGTAGCGGTGGAAATCGCGATTGGCTCTACCCTGCAAGTGGCGATGTTCGTGTTACCCGTGCTTGTCCTCATATCGCTTTTCTTTGATCAATCGATGCCATTGTTATTTAGCTGGCAGGAACTAATCGCCATGGTATCATCCGTACTCCTGATGGTCATCATCTCCAACGACGGAGAATCCAATTGGTTTGAAGGCCTAACCCTCCTAGCGGCATATGTAATAATGGGAATTGGGTTTTTCTTACTTTAAGTGTCAGGCACCAAGAAAAGCGCAAGCGCCCTGGTCAGCGGCGTATGGCCTGGAGCACTCCAACTGAGATAAAGGAAACACGCGATTCGATGTTGACTTATCGTAGGGCGGAGAGCGAAGGACAGTAGCCGCTAGGGCGCTGGAGCTGGACAATTCTCAAAGTTCAATGATATTAATTCTGATTCTAAAATAAAGACTCTGAGCCAAGCTGGCCTAGAGTCTCTTTTTTACTTTTTTCAATTTTTACAATGTACAGTTTAATTGCAATTGGTGTGCTATAATGAAACAGCACATTTTATTATGGGGAAAAATCAATCGCTTCTCTATAGGACCATCCATCACCAACCTTCATGTTTAGTTCATAACAAGGAAAACACGAGTGTTGAATGTCATATTAAACGAGAATCCCAACCTCCTTAAGGAATTTATATAAATGGTTAGCCGATTGATTACAGCCCTCCTTTATGAAAGGTTACTTATATTATAAATGGTAAATAGAATTTTGTAAATGTTCAGATTATTACATTTCCATTACTTTTTACCAATTTCTGAGGAGAGACAGATGAAATTTTTTATCCGGTTATTATTTTTTATTATCGGTCTAACCATCATGACGTTTGGGGTTTGCATGACCATTAAAGTGGCCGATATTGGTGTAGGGGCATGGGATGCCCTTAATGTCGCGCTAACTGAAAAAATAGGGTTATCGGTTGGGAAATGGGTTATGATTGATGGCGCCTTATTAGTCCTCATCAATTCCCTCCTAGTCAAAAGGAGACCGGATTTACTTTCACTCCTTACAATTATCATCATCGGTTCTTTAGTCGATTTTTGGCTGTTTACTGTGTTTGATTTATTTACAGTCGACCTTTTAATAGCAAAGATTGGCATGTTATTGCTGGGCATCCTCATTGTTGGATTAGGAGCAGCGATTTATTTGCAGGCCAAATTTCCGCAAAGCCCAATTGATAATTTCATGTTGGCAATTAGAGAGCGTGTTGGCGTCAACCTGATGATGGCAAAAACCATTGGTGAAATCACGGCTTTAGTTCCAGCCTTCATCTTAAAGGGACCTATCTCCTATGGAACGTTTATTATCACCTTTACGGTAGGACCGGCAATCCAATTGTTCTTTCCTCATTTAGAAAAATTAATGCAGCGGCTTCAAGCGAAATATTGAAGAGGAATGGATAATATTTATCAACTCCGAAAAAACTAGTAGCAGACTTAGTATTGCTATTAGTGAAAGGAGTTAAACATAGTGAAAAAAATGGTTTCTGTCCTCATGCCACTGCTTTTAATGCTTACTTTTATTCCCTCCGCTTTCGCTGAAAAAGCGCCAGAGAAAAAAAGCTTAGTAAAATATCAAGTGCCACCCTCTGTTCGGAACATTTCGAAGGAGAATACCTATCCGAATTCGACACAGGACTTACCATTATTGCAGCCAAGCGATTTAACCAAAAAGTTAATCAATTCTTCGAGGGTCAAAATTGAAAATCCGGATTTAATTCGGATGCTGAATGAGTCGAGTATAAACAGCACCCCGTTTGCCCTTGGCTACCGGGCCATTGTTTACTTAGGTCAATGGCCATTGAATTACGAGTCCGCTGAGACATCACCGAACTGGGAGTTCCAAAAAATTAATACGAATTACTTTGATAATCGAGGTGGTAAAGTACCTTATCAAATTAAGTATGTTCAGGAATCGCAAAAAATTATCAGAGGCGGTCTAACAGCGAAAATCCCGAATGCGGAAGATGTCAAAAAGATGATGCTGCTAAAATCGATGGAAAAGACCCGGCTTCCGCTATCATTTGAAACGATTATCGGTTCAGGAACGAAGAATGACCATATTTATAACATCCCCGCAAATCGCTTGGGCTACTTGTATGCCTATGCACCTGGTGTAAACGAAAAAGGGAAAGTGACTTACGGTGAAGTTTATTTAATGCTTAAAGGCAATAAAAAATTTATCGTAATAAAAAATGTTACCTCACAGGGAATCGGCGCCTGGATTCCAGTTCAGGATTTTGTTTCCTTTGGCTTTCTCGCCTCAGAGCGGCCGCGGTAAGATTTGAGAATAGTTCATATATGTTAGGACTCCTCATGCAGGGGTCTTTTATTCATATAGAAAAATAAATTTGTCAAAGTTTCATTCTTTCGGTAGGATGTAAGAGAAAATGAAAGGAGAGAAATTAGTTGGGCATCCCGATAAAAGATAAAAATTCACAAGTAGACTTTTTAAAACAACGCTTAAATATGTTCATCGATGTGCTCGATGCCATTGATCCTGAAGATACCGATCTGGAGGATATCGACCGCTTAATTTCCATGCTTGATGATATGGAATCAAAATGCAAAGAATTTAATAATCGTGAAGTGAGTAAGTGAGTCTGTATAATAACAGGCTCTTTTTTGTTGCTCAAAAATTCCATTATTCTAACATGTATTCGTTTTCAAGCAAATCCTTTAATTCTAGTGGCTATAGGAGTATAATGTAACCGTGCAAAATGTTGTAAAATTAAAATAGATTACTTAGAGGAACAAAGGGAAAGGGGTACTCGAATTGAATATCGCGAAATTTCAAGAAAGCATGTACAAGCTTGTTGTTGAAACTTCTACCAAACTTCCAAGGGATGTCCGCCGGGCAGTTTTGCAGGCAAAGGAAAAGGAAAATGCCGGCACAAGTGCCGCAATGAGCCTTGATACAATCACAAACAATATCAAAATGGCGGATGACCAAGTGTCGCCAATCTGCCAGGATACAGGCTTACCGACTTTTAAAATAAAAACGCCGGTTGGTGTCAATCAATTAGAATTAAAAGAAGCCATTCGCAATGCAATCGTGCTTGCCACGAAAGAGGGGAAATTGCGTCCAAACTCAGTTGATTCCTTAACCGGAGAAAACAGCGGTGATAACCTTGGTGCAGGGGTCCCGGTTATTAAATTTGATCAATGGGAAAAAGACTACATTGATGTCCGCTTGATTTTAAAAGGCGGCGGTTGTGAGAACAAAAATATTCAATACAGCCTGCCATGCGAGTTAGAAGGGCTAGGACGTGCCGGCCGCGACCTTGATGGCATCCGCAAATGTGTCATGCATTCGGTATACCAAGCACAAGGACAAGGCTGCAGCGCAGGATTTATCGGTGTCGGTATCGGCGGTGACCGATCATCAGGTTATGATTTAGCAAAAGAACAGTTATTCCGTTCCGTTGAAGATGTGAATCCAAATGAGGACCTTCGCCGGTTGGAAGAGTATGTGATGGAAAATGCGAATAAATTAGGAATCGGCACGATGGGCTTTGGCGGCGAAGCAACATTGCTTGGCTGTAAAGTCGGAGTCATGAACCGGATTCCGGCCAGTTTCTATGTTTCTGTTGCTTACAACTGCTGGGCATTCCGCCGTTTAGGGGTGAGCGTTGATGCTGTTAGCGGAGAAATCAATGAATGGATGTACCAAGATGGTGAGTTCATTGACTTTGCTGCTAGTCAAGCTGAAAAAGAAACGGCTGCCTCTAGGACTGAAGACGTGATTACATTAGAGGCACCGATCACGGAAGAGAAAATTCGTTCGTTGAAAGTCGGAGATGTCGTACAAATTAACGGCTTAATGTATACCGGCCGCGACGCGATTCATAAATACTTAAGCGATCATGATGCACCTGTCGATTTAAATGGGCAGGTAATCTATCACTGCGGCCCGGTAATGTTAAAGGACAAGGCAGGAGAGTGGCACGTTAAGGCTGCCGGTCCAACGACTAGTATTCGCGAGGAGCCTTACCAAGGTGACATCATGAAGAAATTCGGTATCCGCGCCGTAATCGGTAAAGGCGGCATGGGACCTAAGACATTGGCAGCATTGGAGGAGCATGGCGGCGTTTATCTTAACGCGATCGGTGGAGCGGCTCAATATTACGCGGACTGCATTAAAGGGGTCGAAGGCGTTGATTTGATGCAATTCGGTATCCCTGAAGCAATGTGGCACCTTCGCGTCGAGGGCTTTACAGCCGTAGTGACAATGGACTCTCACGGCAACAGCCTGCACGCAGACGTTGATAAATCTTCATTAGAAAAATTAACGCAGTTTAAGGAAGCGGTTTTTAAATAGGATGATGAGAAGGATAGGCGTGCTAAGTTGGGCGCCTATCCTTTTTTGTGCTTTCATTGGATAAAATAGGTATTTGGAATTTTGAGAGAAACGAATCCAGTAATATCCAGTAAATGTCGTATGTATTGAAAAATAGGTAATAAGTGACCGGAAATAT
>NZ_JBHVSI010000012.1:76641-208358 GCF_042885335.1 Neobacillus sp. NPDC058068
GTCATAAGTGGGGAAAAATAGGTCATAAGTCCTCGGGGTTCGAGGTGATTACCAATTAATATCCAGTAAATGTCGTAAGTATTGAAAAATAGGTAATAAGTGACCGGAAATATGTCATAAGTGGGGAAAAATAGGTCATAAGTCCTCGGGGTTCGAGGTGATTACCAATTAATATCCAGTAAATGTCGTAAGTATTGAAAAATAGGTAGTAAGTGACCGGAAATATGTTGTAAGCAGCTAAAAATATGTCATAAGTTCTCGAGGTTCGAGGTAATTACCAATTAATATCCAGTGAATGTCGTATGTATTGAAAAATAGGTAGTAAGTGACCGGAAATATGTTGTAAGCAGCTAAAAATACGTCGTAAGTAATTAAAAATATGTAATAAGCTACACGGATCCAAATTATTTTTAATAAAATTGGACTAACCAAGCAGCGGAAATTTTTCATAAGAGGAAATAGACACAAAAATGTCACAAAAACTGCTTAAAACGGGTAGGAGTTTCCAGAATTTCTATTGAAGATATTCCTAAAACAATTAAGGAGGAATGAATTTTGAATGAAAAGGAACTAACTCCCCCCACCTTCTTACTTCAAGCGGAGGCATTGGAAAGAAGGGTAACAGAAACTCATGAGAAAATACCGGATATCAAGTCCAAAATAAGAATATTAAAATCGGGATACAATGGAGAAAAAACATTAAAATATTATCTAGATCAAATCCCGGAACACAAGTACCACATTTTTTACGGTCTCCGCCTCCCAATAGGACCTACCTTCTTCCAAATCGACGCACTTCTTTTTTCACAAAAGCTCATTCTTATTATTGATGCTAAAAATCATTCAGGAATGTTGAGATTCGATAAGAATCAATTGATCCATGAACATGGAGAAAATAGAGAGGTTTATGAAAATCCAGTAGCACAAGTAAATCGGCACAAAATTTCATTAAGAAATTTATTTGATAAAAATAAAATACCTTTTATTCCAATAGAAAATCTTGTCGCAGTTTGCAAACCGGCTACTGAAATTATAATCGGACCGAACTACAAAGAAGCCGAGCGAAAAGTCATAAAAGCCTATGATTTATTAAATAGAATCAATGAACTAGAGGAAAGATATAGTGAAAAAAAGATTAATCAAAAGACAATTAGCCAAGTGACAAATCTTTTATTATCACTACATACTCCTCAAAGAATTGATATCCTAAAATTGTTTCAAATTATAATAGATGAAATAATCACAGGGGTTCAATGTCCAAGATGTTTGCACATCCCTATGGATTACAGAAGAGGAATATGGATATGCCCTAAATGCCTTTTGTTTTCAAAAGATGCCTTTTTAAACGGGATAAATGATTACTTCCTGCTGGTAAAACCCTCATTTAGCAATCCTGAAATAAGAAAATTTCTACAAATGCCTTCTTCTAGAACAACAACATCAAGACTGCCTTCCTTACACCTTCCCTATACAGGTACAAAAAGAGGTCGAATCTACCATCAGTCACAGCCATTTCCTTAATATGCTAATAATGTTTTTCCCCCATAAAACAAACAATATAAACAAATAAATTAGGGGGAACATGGATGAAAAAATATTTAGGCATCCTTAGTATGCTGTTTTTACTAATACCGAATGTTACATACGCATCAGTACCCAATAAACCAATTCACTGGGGATTCAAAAAAGCGGTAAATGAACAGCCGGCAGATGCAGGAGCGGAGTATGATCAGCTTCTTGAAAAATATGGAGCATTTTACAAAGGTGATCCTAACTCAAAGACCTTGTACCTTACCTTCGATAGCGGCTATGAAAATGGTTATACTCCGAAAATTCTGAAGGTCTTAAAAAAGGAAAAGGTACCTGCCACTTTTTTTGTGACGGGGCATTTTTTAAATTCTCAACCGGAACTTGTAATACAAATGGTAAAAGAAGGGCATATTATTGGCAACCATTCCTGGCATCATCCCGATTTCACAGCGGTGAGTAATGAAAGAATCCGCGAAGAGCTCAATCGTGTAAAACTAAGAACAAAAGAATTAACGGGTCAAAAAAAAATGAAGTATTTACGTCCACCGCGTGGGGTTTTTAGCGAAAGAACGATGCAAATTGCAAAAGATGAGGGCTTTACGCACGTATTCTGGTCACTCGCTTTCGTTGACTGGAATGTTAACCAGCAAAGAGGGTGGCAATACTCATACGACAATATTATGCGACAAATCCATCCTGGTTGCGTACTGTTGCTTCACTCCGTCTCGAAAGACAACGCAGATGCACTTGAAAAAGCAATCCAAGATTTGAAAAAGAAAGGCTATAAATTCAAAAGCCTTAACGATTTAACAAAGAAAAAATAGCACTTACCCAAAGTCGAATTTGCCAGCAATTCGGCTTTTTTCGACGTCATTTACAGGCGCTTAACAACACCGTTATAGTACTAATCAAAAAATCGATTCGTATCCATTTGTTTAATAGATAGAATGTATTTATCTTTAGAATAACATTTATTTATAATGAAAAAGGAATCTAAATTTGTACTATTGTTAATGGTGAAAATCATGAACAGTTATGCTTATAATCTTCTGGCATTGACAGATACAAACTTATAGGAGGAATACAAAATGGTGTTAAACAGAAAGGCAATCCTATATCTTTTATTGGGCAGTCTTTTAGTACTCTCAGCCTGTTCGAATAATACTGCGGCAGGTAAAAATAAAAAGGAATCATCAGTAGTAACCAAAAGTATTAAAACAGACGAACTGAAGGGAAATATCGGAAAATCTGACTGGGTAATTGTTGATACGAGAGCAAATGATGCGTTTAACGGCTGGGCATTAGATGGGGTTAAAAGGGGCGGCCATATTAAAGACGCCGTTGATTTCTCCGCTGATTGGCTAAAGGTAAAAATGGATAAACAAGATCAAAAACTAACAGAAGTATTAAAAAGTAAAGGAATTACCACCGACAAAAACGTCGTTCTTTATGATGCAAACGGAAAAGATGCTCAAAACGTTGCTGAATACTTACAAGATAAAGGTTTTAAAAATCTATATAAATATGATGTGAAAGATTGGGCAGAGAACCAAGACCTGGCATTAGAAGCCTATCCTAATTACGAAATGCTTGTGCCATCATCATGGGTCAATGATATAATTAACAATAAAAATTACGGAAATCCTTATAAAATTTTTGAAGTCAGCTGGGGTGATGAAGCCAAGGATTATAAAAACGGCCATATTCCAGGTGCTGTCCATATTAATACGGATGAGGTAGAGGAAGGGCCTGTATGGAATCGTCTGAAGGACAAAGAGCTTGAAAAGTTCGCCTTAAAAAATGGGATTACAAAGGACACGACTGTCGTTCTATATGGCGCCGATTCCATGCCTGCTTTTCGTACAGCAGTTATTTTAAAATACATGGGTGTTACCGATGTTAGGGTGTTAAACGGAGGATTTACCTCCTGGAAAAATGGCAGTTACCAAGTGGAAAAAAAGGTGAATACCAAGAAATCAGTTACAGCATTTGGAACGGTCATTCCTGCTAATCCGGAATATATTATTGATTTGCCAGAAGCAAAAGCAATTCAAGCTAATAAAAATAATGGTACACTTGTTGATATTAGAAGTTGGGATGAATATATCGGAAAAATATCGGGTTATGATTATATCGAGGCAAAAGGGCGTCCTGCCGGGTCTGTTTGGGGACATGCAGGCTCCGATTCTAGCAAACTTGAAGATTTTCGAAATATCGATAATACAATGCGAAGCGGCGCAGAAATTTTAAATATGTGGGAAAAAGATGGAATTAACACGGATAAAGAAATGGCGTTCTATTGTGGAACTGGCTGGAGAGCAGCGGAAGTATTATTTTATGCCGACGTTTTAGGGGTAAATAATATTACGCTATACGATGGCGGTTGGAATGAATGGAGTATGGACCCATCCAATCCTGTTGAAAAAGGTGAACCAAATAAGAAATAATAATATGTTTAATGGAGAGACAATACGACGATTGGTATTGTCTTTTTCTTCTGAAAAAGGTGATGATTTAATGATTAAAGCCATGAAAACATTCTTCTTTTACCCATTGCTTACAATGCTGCAATTTTCGGGAATCATATTAGCCATTGTCCTAGAAAATTTATCAGCTAAAAAAATGGGGGTTGCCCGCTATTTAATTTTTAAAAAGCAACAGTTTGAATCCAGCTATTTTACCCCTCAATTAACCCTAATATATACCATTATTTTGGGGATAGGAGCAATTACCTGTTTACTGCTTCTCCTTACTAAAAGGAAAAGCTGGAGGAAAATTATTATGCTAATAATCGCTGCAGTTGCTAATATTATTGGAATCATTTTTATGCAATTCAGTGCGGATTTAGAGGCCTATCACTTCTTTATCATCGGGATGTTTGTTGTAATAGCCGTTCAATATGTTTGGATCATGAAATTCTTCAGACAACAATCAATAGCTACCTAAACCGAATTTCGTCTAGAATTCGGTTTTTCTTTGTGAATCATGCTATAATACGGGGAAAATAAAAATGGAACTCAAGCTTTATCCAAAAATTTGGAGTGAAAAAATGAAAACAGAACAAGGAATCAAAATCCAATTAAATCAAACATTCCCACTAACGATAAAAAGGCTTGGCATTAATGGCGAAGGTGTCGGCTATTTTAAAAAACAAGTTGTCTTTGTTCCGGGTGCCCTCCCAGGTGAAGAGGTGGTCGTCGAGGCAATAAAAATTAACCCTAAATTTGCTGAAGCGAAAATCAAAAAGATTCGGATTAAATCCCCGCACCGAGTGCTCCCGCTGTGCCCGGTTTATGATCAATGCGGCGGCTGCCAGCTTCAGCATTTGCACTATGACCAGCAGCTCAAAGAAAAACGGGACATTGTCATTCAATCTCTAGTACGCCATACGAAGCTGGCAATCGACAAGCTTGATATCCGTGAAACGATTGGCATGGAGGATCCATGGGGCTACCGGAATAAAAGCAGTTTTCAAGTTGCTCAACGAGATAACAAGGTCCTTGCCGGACTATATGGACTTAATTCACACCAACTCATTGACATTGAGCATTGTGCAGTTCAGCATTCGCAAACAAATGAAGCGACAGCAAAAGTGAAACAAATTTTAGAAGAATTAAGAATCCCTATTTATAATGAAAAGTCACGAAAGGGAATCATCCGAACGATTGTCACTCGCGTCGGGGTGCAAACAGGTGAACTTCAAATTGTGCTAATTACTTCACAAAAAGAGATTCCAAAAATCGAGATTATCATCGAAGAAATCCAAAAACGTTTGCCAAATGTGAAATCCATCGTCCAAAATATTAACGGCCAAAAAACATCGCTTATTTTTGGTGAGGAAACAGTACCGCTCGCAGGCGAAGAATTTATTCAAGAAACACTGGGTGACCTGCAATTCGAGCTATCCGCTAGAACCTTTTTTCAGTTAAATCCAGTTCAAACAATCAAGCTATATAACGAAGTGAAAAAAGCAGCGGCACTAACAGGTAACGAAAAAGTGGTGGATGCCTACTGTGGTGTCGGAACCATCGGGTTATGGCTTGCCAATCAAGCAGCAGAAATCCGCGGAATGGACGTAATCCCAGAATCGATTGAAGATGCCAAGAAAAATGCCAAGCGCCACGGATTTTCCAATACTAAATATGTACCTGGAAAGGCAGAGGAAGTCCTGCCAAAATGGGTCAAAAAAGGCTGGAAACCAGATGTCGTCGTAGTCGATCCGCCAAGAACAGGTCTCGACGGTCAACTACTTCAAACCATCCTGCAAGTAGAGCCAGAAAAACTCATCTATGTCTCATGCAACCCGTCGACGTTGGCAAAAGACATCCAAACCTTAAGCTCGAAATATGAGGTTAAGTATATCCAGCCAGTGGATATGTTTCCGCAGACGGCACATGTGGAGTGTATCTCGCAACTCATTTTAAAGAAAGGCAACTAACCCTCTGGGCGTTGCCTTCTCAAGTAATAAACCCTTCATCCGGTTGGTATGAAGGGTTTATTTTTTTATGATAGTTATTAAACCCCAATCAAGAAATGAAACTACCTTTTCTTTCTTTACTGAAGATGATAGTTATTTTCCCACAGAACATCTCGTTTGGCTTTAACCTTCTTCTTTTGAAATCAATAGCCTGCCACTCTATGGTTTTTTCATTACTAAAAGTGATCGTCACTAAGTCATGCCCATATTTAAATAGACGGGCTCCAATTTCCTCTCTGAGTGTAATATATAGTGTAATGGCGTATTAGCTCTCCATACATTCGAAAGGAAGTGTAAAAAATGGACAATGCCTTCACGATTCCAAATGCATTACCAATTCCTAATGCCTTCCCAATTCCAAATGCATTACCAATTCCTAATGCCTTCCCAATTCCTAATGCCTTCCCAATTCCAAATGCATTACCGATGACTTCTGGCGTAAATTTTATTCCCCAACCTCCATTGTCTTACTCCTATGCAGCTCCTGTTTATGCAGATTGTTTTCCTGCACGTGGGTGCGGTGATTTTATACTCATAGTAGTGTTATTTATTTTATTAATCATTGTTGGTGCAGTTTGTTTCTGTGGTTAAAAGATGTGACTGTATCTATTAAATACTTTAGAGATTTATTTAAGATAAGGTGGTGATCTTTTAAATGTATAATCAGACAGTTTACTCCTATATAAATTATGATCAGCAATTGGAGCGGCAATTTCCAAGTTTACCAGTGCCCTCGTTTCCGGGACTATCAGGTTTACCGGGCTTACCAGGACCTGAGTTTGCGGGACCATCAGGTTTTCCAGGTCTACCAGGATTACAAATTCCACAAGCTCCAACTGCTCCTCCTCCACCATTTATTCCTCAACAAGCAGCTGCTTCACCATTTGCTGTTGATCCAGGAGCAATTAGGTTGTGCCTGTTTCGTAATACTTTTATTTGGCTCAGCAATGGTGAAGGATTTTGGTTTTATCCCATTTTCGTAGGTCCAAGATCTGTTGCTGGTTTCAGATGGAATGGTATATCCTGGATGATTTTTGGCATTGATACAAGGAGAATTATTTCGTTTACGTGTTATTAAAAACTAAGAGAACAAGAAAAACGTTTAGCGCGTAGATCTGTTAATGGTGAAAGGCACTACGATTATGTATAACGGAAAAATGTTTATTGGAAAAACAAATAATATCCATCATCTAGCATCTGCAGAAAAAATGCAGGTGTTTTTGTTTGTTTAATATTGGCAACCGCCTTATTAAGTCACGATAAGAGACCTACATGCTACTTAACCAAGAACGACTCCCCATTTTCCTCAAATATACCCTCGACAATTCTTTTAAAAATGCATACCACGGCCACAATCTCTATATAAATCTTTTGTGCACGACTCTTTATGCATTTCACCTTCAAACAAAATAAAGAGGAAGTGGTTCTATAACCGAAAAGGCGTTTAACGTTTTCAACATCTACTCGAATTTTATGTTTGATAAATGGCAACATGTTGCGGTCTTTAAGTAACACCAACGTCAGGAAGATATTGGGCAAAGATTTGTAAAAAGAACCTGCAAGGGACAGGTTATTTAAAAAGAGGGCTTTTGATATTTGCCACTTCCCCACTGTTCGTGTCTTCGATTACTACCCATGCCCGGACTCCAGGGCAGCACTAGTGAAAAACCTGATAGATTCGAAGACACAAGTTTCCGTAAATAATCAACAAAAGGCAAACGCTAATAATAGCCCCATTCGAGTGAATAAAAGTGGCAATTATTAAAGTGACATAATATGAACAATATTCACCTTGGTAATATTATGTCTTTGATCCTCCAACTCTGCATTTTTATACAATCATTTTTGGACATTCTTAGATTAGCATTTATATCTGAAGTATTAACTTTGATCCAAATTATGGACCATTTCACATTCAGTATCTATCGACTGGTCTAACTATTCCATAGCATGCCAATATCCCGGGGCATAAAATGTCAGGCTCTACATGGGCTTGATCATTAAAGACATCGACAAGTTTTTTTATACCAAAAATTTCTCTACAAAACAGGTCAAAACTCATGAACAATTGACAAATACTTTGAAAGGTAACCATTAAATACGTCGATTCCTAACTATTAAACAAGTTGTATGTAGGGTTTTGTCAATTTAAAAAATTTTTTAATGACAATAACTAGCGAAATTTTCACTAAGCAATGCTTAAAATTAACAACATAGTTTAAAAGAATCTATTAAATATTTAATAAAGTCATCATCATATTTATGCGCATGGCAAAATTCTCATAGAAGATTCTTCTATTTGCAAATTTCCAAGATTATCAAAATAGTAGATTTCATGAAGTGTTGGCATTTTTTGTAGGTGTTGTCCGATTAATGACTAGATGGTTTATGGCTTTGAGGGGGGTGATAAACCCAGGTAAGGCATTTAACTGTAAAAGGAGGTGACAAAGGGGCTATTAACGATAAAGAAATGACGACATAACGTAATTATCAGGGGGGTTCGAAAACAAACACCTACATAAAAAGTAGGTTATTTTCCAAGAGGGAGGAAAATTACTTTGAAATTGAGAATTAAGTTTGCCGCATTATCAACCACGATATTGCTTGCGTTGTCTTCAACATCCGCTTTTGCAGCGGAGCCAGGGCTGGATAAAATGCCCGAACATGTGGATCCCCAGTCTTGGGTTCTTTCAGATAATATGACAGTGAATGACTATAAACCGATTCCGGGAATCAACTGGCTCACCTCGGACATCAAACCGGAGAAGCCAATAAGGGGAGCGTTGATAGTAGTAGATTTTCCTGATCAAGGGTTTATCCTTAGCCAACCCGAAGGTTCCGATCCGGCCGGGAACCCTAGAGGTGTCGGATCTATTCCCCGAGAGGAAGTTCCTGAGTTTTTTAAGGACTATCTCACCAAGCCCAGCGTCCTAAACAACTATCAAACGATGGATAGTGTTTGGAAGGAGAACTCCTACGGAAAATGGGGTGTTACTCTTGATGCTTTTGGTCCATACCGTTTGAGCAAAAACGAATTTCAGTACGGGCTTGACAGCATGAACCCTGGTACATTGCCAAAGAACTATCCAAGCGGAAACCTTTTTCAGGATGGCATAAATGCGGCCATGGCCGATCTAAGCGCATCTGGAATTGACTATGACTTTGCGTTCATTCTTCATGCGGGTTATGCCGAATCAGCCGTATGGCAGGAATTCGGTGAAATGATGTTTCTAAATCCAGATGCAGTGCCTGACGAATTTGGACCGCCGAAGGATTTACCTGGATTTGAAAATACGCCAAACTGGGCAAAGACTCGTTATGTACCATGGACTTCCTATTTTGCAGCCAAAACGATTTGGTCTGCCGCATCCAGTGCAAAGATCAACGGCAAAACGATTCGTGTTTCTATTCAAGGCGAAAGTAATGGTTTGGCTACATTTGCTCACGAATTCGGTCATCTACAAACTCTTGGTGATAATTACAACAATCCATTCGGTAACCCTCCGGCCCGGTCTTATGCGGGAAATTGGGAATTAATGAGCAGCGGAAGTTTCAATGGCCCGGGCGGCCCGCATACGCGTTATTTTATTCCTTCCACCCAAGGTGGGTCCTCACCGGCGGAGCATACATTGCGAAATAAGTTGAAACAGGGATTCCTTTCCAATGATGAAATCATTCAGATAAACCGTGATGCTATAAAAGACTCTGGGCCGTTGTTTGCGGATATTATCTCCCGCGAGGTGCCCGTCGGAAGCAAGTTTGGCCGCACTGGTCTTCACGGTATCAACATCAGCATGAACGATTTAACACCAACCAATTACCTTACAGGTGACTGGCGTAACGATATGCCTTCAAGAGCATTGTACAATAACTACACCATTGAAGTGGTGGATCGTGTCGGTTCAGACTCCTTCCAATCCGATTCCGGTGTATTGATTTCCAAAACGAAAAATGCGGAGAGTGCCCCGTTCATTTGGGTAGTTGATTCCCATCCGGAAGATATTAATCTGCCTGATTTCATAAGACCTGATGGCACAACAGCCATGTTTTCCTTAGGGGATGAGCGGCAGCTTGCCGACTCTTTATTCCATGCAGGGAAGGGAGAAACTTTGGTCAGTGGAAAGTTCGAGGGTTCAATCGGCAATGACACTGTTGTTAGTGAGTACGTTGATCCGTACAATAAACTTCATTTCTACATTTTAGGAAATTACAAAGATGCTGAAGGCGCACTTCATTATCAGGTCGCCGTCCGTAACACTGATGGCGCAGGTGCCTACAAGCGCGGGGTAAATGTAAGCGCTAGCACAGTACAACCTGCCGTTGAGGGCAAAGTCGCAGTCTATCATTTTAATGTCACTAATACAGGCGCAGCAAAGGATCTTATTCGTGTCAACGCTTCCACAGGTGCTGATTGGACAGTTCAACTTCAGCATAACGTAGTGGCTGTGGAACCAGGAGAAACTGTCGATGTACCAGTATACGTGAAAATTCCGAAGGGCAAGACAGCCCCGGCTAACCTTACTTTCACGGCCAATTCAGAGACAGACTCTAGTAAAAACGCTGTCGAGACCAATCTTTTGCCAAGCAGCTTAAGCGCAACTGGTCTTGGTTCCGTTGTTGAAAGCTTTGACAAATCGGGAGCCTTCAATACAGGAGCAGCACAAGCTTTGAAAAACCATTTGGCAGGTGTTGCTCTGTTTGAAAAGACAGGATCCACGGATAAGGTTATCAAACAAATGAATAGTTTTAAAGTGTTGCTGGATCATGATAAAGATACGAATGTGATCTCCGCGAAGGCGTATAACAGTTTGAAGGCGTATGCTGATGGAATGATTGAGGTTTGGCAATAGGTTAGATTTACTGTTGGAGGATATACCTTCTGTGCCGGGGCCTCCCGGCACAAAGGGTAACAATCTAAAAGGGTAGTAACACAATAACGGTACTGTTGTTCATTGTTTTTATCATAACAATAAAAATAAAAGCCCTGAAAAGGGGAAAAAACTTAAGGAGGAATAAATATGGGTTTCAAAAAGAAATTAGGTATGGGAATTATGGCAGGAATAATGGGGGTATCCTTAATTGGGGGGGGAACTTACGCATACTTTAGTGACAGTGAAGTTACGAACAATACGTTTGCGGCGGGCACGCTCGACTTGTCAGTTCAACCGACAACAATCATCAATATCGAAAACATCGCGCCTGGAGACACGATGACGCGTATCTTTGAACTGCATAATGAAGGGACACTGGATATCAAGAACGTGACGTTGGATACCGCGTATACCGTGGTTGATGCTAAAGGGGATAACACGGAGGATTTCGCCAAGTATATTGAAGTGGAATTTCTGTACAATATGGACCAATTTAATGAAATCATTTACAAAACAACATTAGATCAGCTAAAGGGTATGAGCCCAAAAGCGGTGTCAGAAAAGATATTTAATGAAGCTCTAGATGGTGGCATTCTTAAGGCAGGCGATGAACATGATTTGGTAGTGAAGTTCAATTTTCTTGATAACGGGAAAAATCAAAACCAATTCCAGGGGGATAAGCTCAATCTAAAATGGACTTTTAATGCCACACAAGGCGCCGGCAGAGACCTATAAGATTAAAAAAAGGTACGTTAGTGCAGCTTACTTATTTTAATTTGGACACTTCCCTATCAAACTTGAACTAGGGTATGGTCGTGTTGGGTCATATCTATTTCCTCGATTTTCGCGAAATAATGAGATTCATAGGAAACAAAAACAATAGAATGGCTGGGACAGTTAAAGAAACTGTCCCGCCTCATTTAAAAAGGTTTAGAAACGTTTTTAAATAAAAATATCGAAGGCATTTTAAGGCTTAGTTAGCTGTTTATTTGGATGGTGAACCAAAGTAAGATCCGTTAGCGACAATGACTTTGGAAATATGTCAAAAGTAGGGGTGAAGATAATTGAAGAAAATAATTATGGTTTTAGCCATTTTATCATTGTTATTTTTACTTGGTGCCTGTTCGGCTTTGACCTCAGGCGAAGGGAGCAAGGTACTTGTTAAAACGGACTATGGAACTATCGCAAAAGATGATTTATATAAAGAAGTAATCAGTTCCGAGCGGGGAAAAGAATTGATTCAGAAGTTGGTCTATATGCAAATTTTGAAGGGCAAATATGAGGTGTCTGATAAAGAGGTGAATCAACGGCTGGACCTTATAAAGGAAGAGGCCGGCGATAAAGATGGATTTAAAATGTTCCTAGAAAAACAGGGCTTTAAAAATGAAAATGAACTAAAGGATTATATTAAACAAACCATTTATTTCTTTAAAGCAACAACAGACGGGGTGAAAGTCTCAGATAAAGAAATAAAAGATTACTATGAACAAAATAAAGACCAATACACGGAGGTAAGAACCAGTCATATTCTCGTGGATAAGGAGTCAACTGCTAAAGAGATTGAACAGGAACTAAAGAAAGGAACTGACTTTGCTGAATTGGCAAAAAAACAATCGACGGATAAGGTGACTGCAGCAGAAGGCGGAGATTTGGGCTATCTTTCCGGGGGAAGCAAGGAAATGGACCCGACATTTCTTGCGGCGGCTATGAAATTGAAAAAAGATGAAGTGAGCGAACCGGTTAAGACAATGTTTGGTTATCACATTATTAAGGTAACAGATAGAAAGGAAACGCCATTAAGCAAGGTGAAAGATCAAATCAGAGAAACACTGCTGGGAAAAGAGGCAAAACCGGTACAGGAGATATTAAACAAATTGAATAAAGAAATTGAAATTAAAGATGATGCATTTAAAGATGTATTTAAGGATGTAGAACCTCAACAACCAAAGCTCCACTAAAATGTCTGGTCATTACTGACTGGTTAGTATGACAAAAAAGTCGTAGTTGGTATGATTATCACCGAACTTTACACCAATTACATAGTTAATGATGTTATTAACGATTTGATGAAAATTGGCCAGCTTTGTGGTGTCTTAACCACTTTCAACCGGACAAGTGAGTGGGTTCGTTACGAAGCGATGCATCGCTTCGAACTGTAACCCATTCTCTTTTTTCCCTTTTAAGGAAAAATCCAAGGAGGCATTTTAAAAATGATTAAGGACTTTTATACCAAAAATATCCCAGTAAAACAGGTCGAAATCCATGAACAAGTGACAAATACTTTGAAAGGCACCTGTTAAATATGTCGATTCCTGATCATAGAACAACTTGTATGAAGGGTTTTGTCAATAAAAAAATTTTAAAAATGGCAATGATTGACTAAATTTTCAGTAAATAATGCTTAGAATTAACAATAAGGTATAAAAGAATCTATTAAATATTTTATTAAGAGTCATCATATTTTTTGCGAATAGAAAAATTCCAATAGAAGATTCTTTTTTTTGCGAATTTCCAAGCTTACCCAAATAGTAGATTTCAAGAAGGTGCTGTCTGATTTATGACTATATGGTTTATGGCTTTGAAGGGGGGTGGTAGACCCAGGAATGGCATTAGGCTGTGAAAGGAGGCGATAAAGGGGGTTAATAACGATATAGAAATGACGACATAACGTAATCATCAGGGGGAATTCGAAAACGAAAACCTACATAAAAAGTAGGTCATTTTCCAAGGGGGAGGAGAAACACTTTGAAGCTGAAAAAAAAGATTACCGCATTATCGACCACGATATTGCTTGCAATGACTTCAACATCCGCTTTTGCAGCGGATCCAGGGCTGGATAAAATGCCCGGCCCAGTGGATCCCCAGTCGTGGGTGAATCCAGATAATATGACATGGAATGATTATAAAGAGGTTCAGGGTATTAACTGGAATACCACGGATATTAAACCGGAAACAGAACTTAGAGGGGCCTTGATTTTGGTCGACTTTCCAGATCAGGATTTTATCCTGACCAAACCTAAGGGTTCAGAGCTCATCGGTAACCCGCAAATTGACGCAATTCCTCGCGAGAAACTCGGGGAATTTTGGAGGAATTTCTTGAACGTTCCAAGTGCGATGAATAATTATCAGTCAATTGATGGATTTTGGAAGGAGAACTCTCAAGGAAAATGGGGAGTAAGCCTCGATTCTTATGGTCCCTACCGCTTGGATAAAAACGAATTTCAGTATGGGCTTGACAGTATGAATGCCGGTTACCTGCCAAAGAATTATTCGGGTGGAAACCTTTTTACTGATGGCGTAAATGCAGCAACAGCCGACATAACCGCATCTGGAAAAGACTATGACTTTGCCTTCATTGTTCATGCTGGCTATGATGAATCAACCGTTTGGCAAGAACTCGGCGAAATGAGGTTTCTGAATAAAGAAGCGGTGCCTGATACATTTGGGCCGCCGAAGAATTTACCTGGATTTGAAACCATGCCAAACTGGGCAAGTACCCGTTATGTACCATGGACTTCCTGGTATGCAGCCAAAACAATTTGGTCTGCCGCATCTAGCGCAAGAATAAATGGCAATACGATTCGTGTTTCTATTCAAGGCGAAAGTGATGGCATGTCCACATTTGCTCACGAATTCGGCCATCTCAAAGGACTTGGCGATAATTACAATAATGCGGCACTAGACCCTCGAACCTATTCGGGTTATTGGGAAACGATGAGCCGGGGATCATTCAATGGTCCTGGTGGAACGCACACCCGCTGGATGATTCCGGCCACCCTTGGTTCTTCCTTACCAGCACCACATACACTTCGAAATAAGATGAAACAAGGATTTCTATCCAATGATGAAGTCCTGCAGCTAAACCGTGATGCATTAAAAGATTCTGGACCGGCATTTGCGGATATTATCGCGCGCGAAGTACCTATTGGCAGTAAATTTGGCCGAACAGGGCTCCACGGTATCAACATCGCCATGACCGATTTAACACCAACCAATTACCTTACCGGTGATTGGCGTAACGATATGCCAAGTGGTGCTAAATACAATAACTACACCATTGAAGTGGTAGACCGCGTCGGTGCGGACTCGTTCGCAGCAGATTCCGGTGTAATGATTGCCAAAACGAAAAATGCGGAAAGTGCCCCGTTCATTTGGGTTGTTGATTCACATCCCGAAAATATCAATCTGAAGGACTTTACAAGACCTGACGGCACAACAGCCATGGTTACCAAAGGTGACCCACGGCAAATTCTCGATGCTTTATTCCATGCTGGAAGTGGGGGGAAATTGGTTAGCGGAAAATTCGATGGTTCCATTGGCAAGGATACAGTTGTCAGTGAGTACGAAGATCCGTACAATAAACTTCATTTCTATATTTTAGGGAATTACAAAGACGCTGACGGCGTACTTCGTTATCAGGTTGCCATCCGTAATACTGATGGCGCAGGTGCCTACAAGCGCGGGGTAAATGTAAGCGCTGCCACTGTACAACCTGCTGTTGAGGGCAAAGTGGCAGTCTATCATTTTAATGTCACTAATACCGGCGCAGCAAAGGATCTTATTCGTATCAACGCTTCTGCTGGTGCTGATTGGACAACTCAACTAGATCACAACGTATTGGCCGTGGAGCCGGGGGCAACTGTCGATGTACCAGTATACGTGAAAATTCCAAAGGGCAAGACAGCTCCGGCTAACCTTACTTTCACGGCTACTTCAGAGACTGACTCCAAGCAAAGCGCAACTGATACCAATGTTTTGCCGAGCAGCTTAAGCGCAACCGGTCTAAGTTCTGTTATTGATAGTTTTGACAAGGCGGGAGCCTTCAAAGCCGGAGCAGCTCAAGCTTTGAAACTTCAATTGGCGGGCTTAGCCCAATTTGAAAATACTAAATCTGCGGATAAGGTTGTCAAACATCTGAATGGTCTTAAAGTGCTATTGGATCATGATAAAGATACGAATGTGATCTCTGAGAAAGCTTATAACAGTTTGAAAGCGTATGTCGATGCAATGATTGTGGTCTGGCAATAGGATAGATTCACTGTTATGGAAATACCTTTTGTGCCGGGGGCGCCCGGCATGGAGGGTAACAAACTCAAAAACTATTTAGAATAACCCATGTGGTCCGAGGCACGGGATGCAAGGAACCAAATATCCAAACGGGTTCCATAATCGCCATTAGCAGGTAAGTGGACAAACCTATTTAAAAAAAGGGGGAGGACGTTACTAATAAACCCAGTGACGGAATCCTGATTACCCACCGAATTGTTAAGGAAAAAGGGCGGGGATGCAATACATCACAAAGGGCGATCACAACATTGCACCGGATGTGAACCCCGTTCCTTCCCATAATATTGTAGGTATCTATACAGGGGTTACAATTCCCTATATTGGTTATATTGCTCACTTTGCCAATTCACTTTTGGGAAGGCTTTACTACTAATCCCACCGCCTGGGGTGTTGTTACTGGGCTATGCAGGTTTTACCATGTGGCAGACCCTAAGCGGAATTAGTAGTAAAGAAGAAAACGAAGGAACAAAAATTTTTTAGGCAATTTATCCAGATTGAATCGGTTATAAAACTACAACTGAAAACCGTTCAAAAATAAAAGCCCTGAAAAAGGGGAAAAAGTTTAAGGAGGACTAAGTAAACATGGGATTGAAAAAGAAATTAGGTATGGGAATTATGGCGGGAATAATGGGGGTATCCTTAATTGGGGGGGGAACTTACGCATACTTTAGTGACAGTGAAGTTACGAACAATACGTTTGCGGCGGGCACGCTCGATTTGTCAGTTCAACCGACAACAATCATCAATATCGAAAACATCGCGCCTGGAGACACGATGACGCGTACCTTTGAACTGCATAATGAAGGGACACTGGATATCAAGAACGTGACGCTGGATACCGCGTATACCGTGGTTGATGCTAAAGGGGATAACACGGAGGATTTCGCCAAGTATATAGAAGTGGAATTTCTGTACAATATGGACCAATTTAATGAAATCATTTACAAAACAACATTGGATCAGCTAAAGGGTATGAGCCCTAAAGCAGTGTCAGAAAAGATATTTAACGAAGCACTAGATGGTGGCATTCTTAAGGCGGGCGATGAACATGATTTGGTAGTGAAGTTCAATTTCCTTGATAACGGGAAAAATCAAAACCAATTCCAGGGGGATAAGCTCAATCTAAAATGGACTTTTAATGCCACACAAGGCGCAGGCAGAGACCTATAAGATTAAAAAAAGGTACGTTAGTGCAGCTTACTTATTTCGATTTTGACACTTCCCTATCAAACGTGAACTAGGGTATGGTTGTGATGGTTCATATCTATTTCCTCGATTTTCGCGAATTTATGAGATTCATAGGAAAATAAAAACAATAGAATGGCTGGGACAGTTGGAGAACTGTCCCGCCTCCATCGCCTTGAGTCCCTAAGAAAGCTTCGCCAGTCTCTGCCTTATGACTGGACCGAACGAAGGAATGTAGGCACACTGATGCCTAAATGTAAGAGACATTTTCAAAAAATATTTTTTTGACACAATACCAATGGTTAAAACCATTGGTAATACAACATTTATCGAGGGAGGATTATGATGAAAAGGTTTGGTTTGAAAAAAGTTTTATCCATAGCGATAATAATAGCATTTATTTTTGGTACGAACATGATGGTAGATGCTGCGAGTAACCGAATTTTCAATGATATGCCGCATACAGGAGATGTTTTCGCGGACATGGAAAAGCAAATTGATTATTTTAGAGAAGATGGTGATATTCGGGATGATATCACGGTCCGTACCTTAAAAATGCACCTTAGCGGAGTAAATCTTTTTCAAAAACAAGGACAGACGGATAAGGTCCTTAAGCAAATGCAGACTTTTAAACGCCTGCTTGATAATCAGAAAAGCAACGGGGCCATTTCCGGAATAGCGTTTGATGTTCTGAATACGTACACGCAATACACGATTGGAAAAATTAATGGTCCGTTTAACTCCGATAATGTTATGAAACATATCAAACATCTAAGTGTTGATATTGGGCCAAGGGAGGCCGGCAGCGCCGCAGAGAGAGCGGGTGCTGAATACATTGAAAGTGTGTTGAAAAGTTACGGCTATGAAACTACTATCGAGGAAGCCCCAAGAAGCAATCGGACAGAACTGCTGCTTAAGGTACTCTCCGATAATAACAAGATCATTCCATTGAAGGCCGTTAGCAATGCTCCTCAAACGACTGGGGATGGTATCACAGGGAATCTATATCATGCGGGTATAGGCCAACCGGGTGATTTCACTGCGGCAGCGAAAGGCAAAATCGCCTTAATACAAAATGGGGGAATCACTGTCGGTGACAAGGCGAAGAACGCAATGGATGCAGGTGCGATAGGTGTGCTTATATATGACAACCAGGATCGTTTTACCCTTCCAACTGTCTCCCTAGGCACCGTACGCCCTAACATTCCGGTTGGAACAATTACCAAGAAGGATGGGGAAGCATTTGTTTCTCAACTTTCCAAGGGAAAGGTGGATGTCCAACTTTCAATTAAAACGCTTACGAATCAAAAAACAGTAAATGTAATCGCTGTAAAAAAACCAAAAGGCATTAAAAATCCTGAAATATATTACGTGGGCTCACATTTGGACAGTGTTCCATTCGCTCCAGGGGCCAATGATAATGCTTCCGGGACGTCTACACTAATGGAGTTGGCAAGGATCTTCAAGGACTATGACGGCGACAAAGAATTACGATTCGCTGCATTTGGGGGCGAAGAACTTGGATTTGTCGGCTCGAAATACCATATCGGTAATTTGTCACAAGATGAAGTTAACAGAACAAAAGTTCAGTTCCAGATGGATATGACGGGTACGGCTTGGGTACCTGCCTCGCAACTTTTTATTAATACTGTAGATGGGAAAACGAATCTTGTTTCGCAATCAACACATCAGGCTGCTGAGAAACTAGATATTAACAAAAATTTATTGCCTGTTCATATGTTGAGTAGGTCTGATCATGTTCCATTCCACGAGAAAGGGGTACCTTCAGCACTTTTCATTTGGATGGAACCTGGAACACCACCTGGGGCAGCTAATATCGAGCCTTATTATCACTCGTTAGAGGATAAAATAGAGCATGTAAGCCCTGAAAGAGTACAACTTACCGGGGATGTAGTTTTTAAAGCTATTTCTGATCTAATTGGTTTCCAGAAAAATAGTAGTAAGAATGAAGATGCATCACTAAAGAAAGCTTCATAGATTCATAGTGAATGCCTGGCGAACAGCGTGATCCCGTAAGGAATCTCCAGATAAGCAACCAAATATATCAAACATTTCCTTGGGAAGCCCCAAGGGAATGTTTGATATTTTAATAACTTGATTTCAATTGCTAGGCATGGACTGCTAAATACATAAAAACCTAATCCTAACTACCAAACAAAGCCCAAATGGATTTGAAAATAATAAAAAAGTTCTCACCAATTTGGCAATAGTGAGAAACTGTAGACTCAATTCGCTAATTAAAGAAAGGGCATTTTATTTTTTTTGGGGGTTCAATACATGCAAGTCGTGACACTTTTGGAAATAATCTTGCTCTGAATAAGCAATTTATTCCCCGTTGTATATCTGACTTGACAAATTCTGGTGTGGAATCTATCTAACCATATGGATATCCAAAGGTGTGAATAAATATATCAAATGGTCATTTAGAGTTTATCAAAACATTGATGTATTAATTAAACTATGTTAGACATTTAGGTTGTCAAATTTCACTTGTAAATTTCAAATAAATTCAATGTGTCAACTCAAACCCACTATCAAAAAAGGTAAGCGACAAATAGTCCCCACCTTTCAAGAAGGCCGGAATTTGAAGTATTATTTAGTTAAATTGTTAAAAGCAATGCAACTAAGAGGAAGTAGGGGATAGAGGTGCCAACGGAGTAGAAGGGAAATTTAAGTTTGCTAGGCAGAAGTCTAAACTAGCCGGAACTATTCGGGACTCGTATTTTGTAATTAAAGGAGAATATTAAAGTAAGCAAAAGGGCAAGTGGAGGTGCGTCTCGCAACTCGTTATAAAATAAGGCAACAGCTCTTTAAAATGTACCCTATACAGTAGACACACAAAAAAGTCTACCTATGGGGTACTTTTTTGTATTATCAAGAAATATATCGAGAGAGATACAACATGGAGACGGAGAAAAATATTGTAAAAAATGTTTACAGAAAAAGAAATCTCATAAAGTATGTTTATTTTTATATGTTACTATTAAATTGGAAAAATTTATTAAGATGGTCATGTAAACATGAAAAA
Source organism: Neobacillus sp. NPDC058068 (assembly GCF_042885335.1). Classification (NCBI taxonomy): domain Bacteria; kingdom Bacillati; phylum Bacillota; class Bacilli; order Caryophanales; family Bacillaceae; genus Neobacillus; species Neobacillus sp. NPDC058068. The sequence goes on from NZ_JBHVSI010000012.1 coordinate 96,821, forward strand.
TGGAGGGAAAGGAGTGATAAGAATGATAATTGGGAATAAATTTCAAAAATATCTTACAAAATTTAATTTTTGGAAGTAAAAGTAGCTTGTAATACTATCCTGATGGGGGACCTTCGTACAAGGTAAGAAGAAAAGGGGAAAACACATTTATGATCCCAGCAAAAATAAATTCCATATCAATCACTACAATAAGAGAAACGGGCGTGGAATCCATCGTCGAGTGGTTCGATCAGCATAAACAATCGTTCTATACACTTGGTTGGTCCTATCTTAGTAATCAGCAGCAAATGGAAGAGCTTTTTTACCGGTCCATTATAAAAGTACACAAGGAATTGCCTCGATTTAAAAGTGAAACATCATTCGAAACGTGGGTTACATCCATGTTCATACATACCTGCCGGGAGCTTTATAATGATGGAAGTTTACAAGCTTCAGAGGAAAGTGAACAACAAAAGGATTTATTTAAAGCACTTAATCAATTGAAAGAGTATGAGAAAGAAGCGGTGGTCCTTACATATATAAAAGGATACTCCCTTGAGGAAGCGGCACATTTTCTCCAAGTTTCAGTGGAAAAGATGAAAGCGCTTTTGTTTTCTGGAATCCATTCACTTAGAAAAGAGATGGGGTACGGATTAAATTTTAATGGCTGTAAAGAGTATCATAAGAATTACATCGATTACTTAGAAAAAGCCATGGATCGGTTGAAAAAAATTGATTTTGAGGTACATATTTATCATTGTCAAGACTGTCAGGAGGATTTGGCAACATTCCAGGATGTCATGCTAACTCTGTTAAATCTCACTGAAAGGCTTGAGGATTTCCATGTGCCACCTGGTTTCATGGAGAACATCAAAGCTAGGCTGGCAGAAAAGGAAAAGCACAGACAACTGAAGAACAAGAAACGTAAAAGAATGGGGATTGTTTTTGCAAGTATTTTCGCATTATTAATGGCTATAGAAGTTTTTACAGGGGCTTTTACCAACCTCTACTATACATATACAGAAGAAGATCAGCAATTGCGTGCATTTCTGCAACAGGGCCTGGGGGAAAGGCTGAACTTGGAAGCGGAAAGCGGTGGGGTGAAAATTAAGATCAAGAGCGCGATTGCTGATGATGTTCAGACGCTTGTTTTTTATGAAATAGAAGATACAGAGAAAGACAATCAATATATGATGAATTATCAAAATGGGGTTTCTGTAGAGAACAAACATGAAATCATGAGTAGTATAACATACGAAAGGTATTATCCTCCTTACCTTAAATCGGATGCAAAAAACGAAAAAAAGAACGTGTATCGAGGGGAGATTAGTCTGCCGCCACTTGTAATTGAAAACGGGACAATCAAACTCAAGATCACAATGCTTCAGAAATTGATTCGTGATTCCTCTGATCGGAATGCTTTGAAGGCTGACATGGAAATGGAATATGGATTTGGGAAGTGGAGCTTCGAGATCCCTGTTACTAAAAAGCCCTCAATCGAATATGCTCTGAATGAAGGAAAAGAAGTCGAGGGTGTCCCGGTTCGATTTGATAAACTAATCATTGCTCCAACAGCGACGATTCTGCGATATGCTATTAATAATGAACAGCCAGAGAAACAGATAAATTTTCTGAATTTTGACAATCTAGAAGTGAACAATAAAAAAGTCAAAGCTGATGTGTATGGCAGCTCTTTTTTAGATTTACAGCAAGACATAAATTGGACTGCTCTTCAAACAAAGTTTGACCCTCTTTTTGGAGAAAAACCAAAAGAGATCAACGTTCAATTCAAATCTGTTTATTTAACGGTTGAAGACCAAAAAACTATCGAACTGGATGCTTCTAGAGGATATCCTCAAACCTTTGAATATGTAGGCAGTACAATCTCCATCGACAAGGTGGAAGTTGGACAGCCGACCAATGTTGTCATAAGCAATCATGAAATTAAGAATCGAGCATATGAGTCGCTTCGCTTCGAAATTGTTGGTGAGGATGAACATGAAACTAGTTCAATAGAGATGAATTCTGAAGGCGTGTTTGTTGATAAAAATGGGATTGAATATGATATGAATGAATACCCTGCCGCTTTTGAAAAAATCGAGCAGCCCCGTTATTTCTTTACAGTTCAAAGCATGGCGTTGCAGGGTAACACTTCTGGAGAGAAAGTAATTCCTAAAAGGCTGAAGATTTATGGATATTATACAACGAAATATTTGGATGATGTTGTGAAGATTTCGTTGGAATAACATTTATCGCTTACCCTACGTACCAAAAATTCTTGGTTCTATAGGTTAAGAGTAATTGTGTTTAAAAACTCACCAGCATCCCATGTATTGCCACATGAACACTGGACATGTGGGGTGCGTCTCGTAACTTATTTTAAAGAAAGGCAACTAACCCTTTCTTCTGGGCGTTGCCTTCTTACGTTTCTTATTTTCTTACATATTAATTTTCAAAACCAATTATTCTTTGAAAAGAAAGAGCCAGCTGTTCCTAAAAAGTTATACTTTTGGGACAGCCTTCCCTGCCTCAATAAATAACAACCGGCTCATAGGTGTTGAGATTGTCATACACAGTTTTCATAATGCTTGGCGGTGTGTTGACACAGCCATGCGATCCTGCCCCAAGATAGGCATTACTTGCCCAATTGCCTCGCCAGCTGGCATCGTGGAACCCCTGTCCGTCATTTGTAAAAGGAGCCCAATAATTAACAGGAACCTGATAAGTGATTTTTCCGTTTTCTCTGCCCGTTAATATGGAAGGCGTTTGCTTATAGAGGATATACCACACTCCTGGTGATGTATCATGACCGGTGCTGCGATTCCCGGTAACAACATTTGTTGTGACGACTAATTTTCCATTTTTGTATATCCAAATTCGTTGCTCTGCAATGGAGACTTCAGCATACGTATCGCCAATACCATTATTGGCGATTGTGTCATATCCGTAGCCTTCATCCTTCCAGCCATGTCCGTAAATATTAGAGGCGGAAACTGATTTCTCCCCATTTTCAAAAGCTTCCATAATATGAGGTATTTCTTTTTCAACTCCTATGGCCCAGCCATAGCCTTTCCCTTTAACCGATATCACCGAACCTGAATGGGTCTTGAATTTGAAATCCTTATTTAATGTTGATTGGGAATTGTTAATTTCAGCAATCTTATTCTTAATAACACCGGCATCATCCATCTTAATCTGTAAATCTTTTGAAATAGATGCATTTTTAATTAATTCGCTCGCCTTTAACGTAAAAACTTTATCCTGCACCTTGTAATCAACGGTCTGAGCAAGGAATTCTTCAAACTTTTTCTGTTGATTTTTTATAAACTCGCTGTCTTCTTTAATTGGCTGTATATATACTGGATTGAGCCGGATTTCACTAATATATTTATGATTTTCGAAGTCCTTCAAAAGACTGGCGACATCATATTGCTCTCCGCTAATGCTGCTGGTGACAACAATTTTGCCTTGTTCTAAACGAACCATAGCATCTTGTGGCGCTTTTAAACTCTGATTCATGGCTAACAGCTTTTCTTCCACCTGTTTTTTCAACGTCTGGTTTCGATACTGATCCTGATTGTTGGGCATTAATGAATAATCTTTAGCCTTTGAAGAAGGAAAAAAAGTCCTCTGGCTCTTTAATAATTTTTTGACATCGGGCAGATCCTTATTCGTAAATACCATCTTTGTATCTTTTCCATCTATAATTTGTTGATTTCCAACATAGATTACATTTTTTAATACGCTTGTTTTTAATTTTTTTAATGCCTGATCAGCGGTCATTCCACCGACTTTGATGCCATTAATCTTGATTTGTGAATTAAAATGGATTGCCTGATAGTAGCTGCCTGCTGCAATGAAGAGCACGATAATCATAATGATACCTGCTGTAATAAACCTCCAGTTTGCATACCACTTAGCTGAATTTACATGTTGTTTCTTAATTTCTTGATTATTTACCGTACTTTCCATTAAGTATCCCCCCATACCTGACCTTCAGCTGTTATCATCTTTTGGCCATAAACAATTGATATTGTGTTATTTGTTACCACTTTTTAGAAAAAAAGTAATTTATACTACTATTCTACAAAATGTCATATTCGAACATTGTCGTTTTTTGTGTATGTTTAAATATTTAATTAGCCCTTTTTTTTATGTTGCGATTAAATTGGAAAAATTTATTAAGGTGGGATTTTACTTAATAATCCCCTGTTAAGCGCACGGCAGAGCACCTTTATTAAAGGTGCTGAATATTTAAAAGGGATGGCGATAAGTATTAAATAGTGATTAAATGGAAGAAGTGATAAGAATGGTAAATGAAAATAAATTGCCAAAAAAATTATATGGAAGACCCATCTTACGAGATTATTTTTTGGAAGTAAAAGTAGCTGGATAATACTATCCGGATGGGGTGTTGCGTGTAAGGTAAGAAGAAAGGGGGAAAACACATTTATGATCCCAGTAAAAATAGATTCCATGTTAATCACTACACAAAGAGAAAAAGACGTGGAATCCATCGTCGATTGGTTCGATCAGCATAAACAATCGTTCTATATACTTGGTCGGTCCTATCTTAGTAATCAGCAGCAAATGGAAGAGCTTATTTATCGGTCCATTATAAAAGTCCACAAGGAAATGCCTCGATTTAAAAGTGAAACATCATTCGAAACGTGGGTTACATCCATATTCATACATATCTGTAGGGAGCTTTCTAATGATGGAAGTTTACAAGCTTCAGAGGAAAGTGAACAACAAAAGGATTTATTTAAAGCACTTAAACAATTAAAAGAGTATGAGAAAGAAGCGGTGGTCCTTACATATATAAAAGGATTCTCTCAGGAGGAAACAGCACATCTTCTCCAAGTTTCAGTGGAAAAGATGAAAGCGCTTTTGTTTTCTGGAATCCAGTCACTTAGAAAAGAGATGGGGTACGGATTAAACTTTAATGGCTGTAAAGAGTATCATAAGAATTACATCGATTACTTAGAAAAAGCCATGGATCGGTCGAGAAAAATTGATTTTGAGGTACATATTTATCATTGTCAAGACTGTCAGGAGGATTTGGCAACATTCCAGGATGTCATGCTAACTCTGTTAAATCTTACTGAAAAGATTGAGGATTTCCATGTACCACCTGGTTTCATGGAGAACGTCAAAGCTAGGCTGGCAGAAAAGGAAAAGCAAAGACAATTGAAGAACAAGAAACGTAAAAGAATGGGACTTCTTTTTGCAAGTGCTTTCGCCTTATTAATGGGAATAGGTTTTTTTACAGGGGCTTTTACTAACCTCTACTATACATGGACAGAAGAAGATCAGCAATTGCGTGCCTTTCTGCAACAGGGATTTGGGGAAAGGCTGAACCTGGAAGCGGAGAGCGATGGGGTGAAAATTAAGATCAAGAGCGCGATTGCTGATGATGTTCAGACGCTTGTTTTTTATGAAATAGAAGATACAGAGAACGACAATCAATATATGATGAATTATCAAAATGGGGTTTCTGTGGAGAACGAATTTGAAATCATGAGCCGTGAAACATTTCCAAGATACTATCCTCCTGACCTTAAATCGGATGTAAATAACGAAAAAAAGAACGTGTATCGAGGGAAGATTAGTCTGCCGCCACTTACAACTGAAAGCGGGACAATCAAACTCAAGATCATAATGCTTCAGAAATTGATTCGTGATTCCTCTGATTGGAATGCTTTGAGGGCTGACATGGAACAGGAATATGAATTTGGGAAGTGGAGCTTCGAGATCCCTGTTACAAAAAAGCCCTCTATCGAATATGCTCTGAATGAAGAAAAAGAAGTCGAGGGTGTCCCAGTTCGATTTGATAAACTAATCATTGCTCCAACAGCGACGATTCTGCAATATGCTTTTAATGTTGAACAGTGGGAGAAGCGGATAGATGTCCTTAATTTTGACAATCTAGAAGTGAACAATAAAAAAGTGAAAGCTGATATGTATGGCAGCACATTTGTAGATTCACAACAAGGCATGAATTGGATTGCTTTTCGAGCACACTTTGATCCTATTCTAATAGAAAAGCCAAAAGAGGTCAAAATTCAATTAGCATCTGTTCAATTAACGATTCAAGACCAAAAAACCATCGAACTGGATGCATCTAGAGGATATCCTCAAACCTTTGAATATGCAGGCAGTACAATTTCCATCGACAAGGTGGAAGTTGGACAACCGACCAAAGTTGTCATAAGCAGCCATGAAATAAAAAATCGAGCATTTGAGTGGCTTCAATTCCAAATTAAGGGCGAAAATGAATATGAAATAAATCCAATGGAGATGAATTCTGAAGGGGTGCTTGTTGATAAAAACGGGGTGGAATATGATGCGACTACCCCTGTCGCATATGAAAAAATCGAGCAGCCCCGTCATTTCTTTACAGTTCAAAACATACAGTTACTAAGTAACAACGATGGAGAGACTGTGATTCCTAAAAGGCTGGAGATTTATGGATATAATACAACGAAATATTTGGATGATGTTTTGAAGATTTCGTTGAAATAACATCTGAAGGGAGAGGGGTACTTCAGCAATATGATAAATGTTTAGTTTGATATGCCCCCCCTAAAGTGGACAGATGAAAAAACAAAAATCTGTCGTTACTTTAGGGGGATTTTTTATTTCAAAGAGAAGTAAATATTCTCCTGAGGACGAGTGTCACTCAAATCGCCACTTAAAACCCATAATTGGGCATTATTTACTATTTAGGGAGGATTCTCTCTCGCTTTAGTCCTACTAATTTTAGGAGAAAAGGTAAAAATATCCTATTGTTATATTATGTGATTATTACTAAAATTATAAATATTCAGGTTCATGCAGAGTTTTACACCATGTGATTATCCTCCCTTTTTTTTTAACCCACTAACCACCATTTCACAATGACCATCTATGAATATTCTCATACATACAAAAAATAAATAAAGGAGTGTAAGGATGAGAGGAGCCAAACGTTTTTGCGTAAAAGCTGTTATGCTTTTACTTGCGTTGGTGATGATCTTGAGTTTGGCACTGCCGGCGAATTCGCTTGCAAGTAGTGTAATCCCGGCGGATACGAGCTCTGCAAAAGGTGAAGTCATCGATGCGAAACTATTAAAAAAATTTGAGAAGGATGAATTTGCTAGATTCATCGTGCTTCTGCGCGACCAAACCGATACTGAGAAAGTTGCCCTATCAGCTAAGCAAACCTCAGTAAAGAAGAATACTTCTCAGAAGGAAACGGAAGCCAATGTCCAAAAAGCTGTTGTACAAGCACTAAAGGACAAGGCCAAACTCACACAAAAGGTGATTAATCTCCGGCTAAAGGAGGAAAAGGCTTCCGGAAAGATAAAAGAGTTTCATAACTTTTTTATCATAAATGGTATTGCTGTAACAGGTACGAAGGAGGCCGCCGGAATGCTTGCGAAGCTGCCTGAGGTAAAGGCAATCCTCCTTGATGAAAAACAAACACTTGAACCGATAAAAAAGGAGGAGCAATCTGCGAAACTGCAGGCAGATGAAAGCGGCCCGGTTGAATGGAATATTGAACGTGTCGGTGCTCCTGAGGTTTGGGCACGAGGGATTACGGGGGAAGGAACGGTTGTTGCTAATATCGATAGCGGCGTTGCCGTCAGTCACCCGGCCTTAAAAACCAAGTACCGCGGATATGACCCGAATAATCCCGATAAACTATCACACACGTTCAACTGGTATGATGCGATTCATAAAATTGGCAGCCCGGTTGACTCTGACGGGCACGGCACACATACAATGGGAACAATGGTTGGACAGGAGCCTGATGGACAAAATCAAATTGGTGTCGCACCAGGAGCAAAATGGATTGCGGCAAGGGCGTTTGCGAATGATGAAAGCTATGATTCTTATATCATTCAAGCAGCTGAATGGGTGTTGGCGCCAACAGATGAAAAGGGAGTTCCACATCCCGAAATGGCGCCAGATGTTGTCAATAACTCTTGGGGAGGACGCCCGATTAATAACGATTGGTTCAGACCACTTGTCCAGGCGTGGCGTTCTGTTGGAATCTTACCGGTTTTTTCGGTAGGAAATACGGATCTTTTTAATCCGGTTGCGCTGCCGGGAACAGCAAGTTCACCAGCGAATTATTCGGAGTCATTTGCGGTTGGAGCAACGACGAATTCCGATGTGCTCGCAAGCTTCTCCCTAAGGGGGCCAACTGAAAGAGGCGATGTTAAGCCTGACATTTCTGCACCGGGGGTTGGGATTCGTTCTGCATTGCCGGGGGCGACATGGAATACATTTGAGTATGGCAGCTATAACGGCACCTCGATGGCGGCTCCGCATATTGCCGCCGCAGCACTTTTATTAAAACAAGCGGACCCCACATTGTCATTAACACAAATTGAGGATATTTTAAAATTGACGGCTGTAACAAAAACCGATGAAAATTATCCAGAAGCCCCGAATAATGGCTATGGCTACGGAATTGTGAATGTAAATGCAGCTGTAAAGGCCGTTGAACAAGGAATTGGAAAAATTAAGGGTCAGGTCGTTGGGCCAGGCAATGATACTGAAGCACCGACGTATGCAGAGGAAGCACATCATGTTGTCTATGACGGGTTAAATGCACCATTTTCCATCCAAGCAATGGACAATATTAGTGTGAATCAGGTTACCCTCCATGTCCGGTATGATGGTGCGAGCGAAGCAACTTTTATTGCCGAACGTTATGCGGGGGACTATCGAAATGGCTTATATGAAGCGATTATTCCAGCTGAAGCTGTAAAAGGCAGCACTATAACCTATTGGTGGACGATCCAAGATTTTTCAGGTAATCAGGTAAAAACAGCTGAGGCAAAGGTTTCCGTGAAGGATGGGATTCGTGCCGGCTATTTTGAGGATTTCGAAAGCCTTCCTGAAGGCTGGTCCTCCTATGGGATCAATAACTCATGGGAATGGGGCGTTTCAACCTATGGTCCCAAGACCCCACCGCCATCAGGGAAAAATGTCATTGCCACGAATTTGCGCGGCCAGACTGAAATGTTCTCCAATATGACGCTCGTGATGCCTCCTGTCATTGTGGAGGGGGAAACACAGCTTCGCTTTAAGCAGTGGTACAGCATGGGCTTCTGGGATTACGGAACCGTTCTTGCAACTGCTGACGGAAAGAATTGGGATAAGCTTTACCAAATTACAAGAACTAACGAAAATTGGCATGAGGTCGGAATTGATTTATCGAAATATGCCGGTAAAAAGATTACGATAGCTTTTAACCTTCAAACAGATGACGGGAAGGTTCCAGGCTGGTACATGGATGATATGCAACTTGTAGGCAGTGCGCTTGCCAGCGGAGCAGAACATGAAATTCAAAAGGAAATTAAGCTGAACAGTGAGGCATTTGTCAATCCAGTCTATCCTTTAATGGACTATCATAAAGCAAACAAGGAATCTGAAAATGCTGCTCTGCTGCCGGTTGATGCTGCGATTAAGGTTTTAGAAACAGACTGGAAGACGAAGTCAAATCCGCAAAACGGTGAATTTGTGATTGATCATCCGCCAGGAGATTACACGGTTGAGGTGCTAGCATATGGGTACAAGCCTAAGACCCAGAAGGTAACCGTTTCAAGTAAAGGTGAGGTTAATCCGAAAATCACACTCGAGCCATCGCCAAGGCAAACGATTTCGGGTACCGTTACAGATACATCCGGAAAGGCACTGAAGGATGTGACGATTCTTCTTTTAGAGGATGAAAAAGCCGAACTCGGTCATTCGGGTGAAAATGGCGATTATCAGCTAAAAGCGTATGAGGGTTCCTATACTGTTAAGGTGTTTGCAAAGGACCATTACAGCAAGACCTTAACAATTGATGTTAAGCCAGGTAAAAATCTTGAACGTGATATTCAATTAAGTCCTTTTATTAATAAGGAATCAGGTGAAATCAAATACGATAATGGCAGCTACAATAAGAACCTTGTCATGGGCAATGCTGGAAGCGGATTTGCGGTGAAAATGTCGTTAAAAGACGGCGAAACTTCTGCAAAGCTAAAAGGGGCAAAGCTTCAATTCTGGGCTGGACATATCCCGGTTCCCGGCGGGGATGACATTTTAATTTCCATCTATGATGCTAAGGGCAAGAATGGCGCCCCAGAAAACAAGCTCGCTGGACCAATAAAAGCGAAGGCACAGCGCAATTTATCCAAATGGACAGAGGTTGACCTTTCCAATTTAGGCCTGGTTGTGAAGGATGATTTTTATATTGCCTATTTACAGGCTGACGACTATCCATATGTGCCGGGTTTTGTATCTGATGGGGATAAAAAGAACTGGGCTGGACGAAGCTGGGATTATTTCGGAGGCCAATGGTTCAAAGCCGATCAGAGTGTTGGAAACTATATGATTCGCGCTGTTGTCGATTACGGTGCCCAAGAGCCATTCCAATATGCGAAAGCGATTTTAAAAAATACAGAAACAAGCGGGGACGCACCGTTCGATATTAAGGTGAAGGTTCAGCAAGGATCAGAAGAGGTTGCATCAGTCGATTATCAGCTTTCTTCAAACGCAGATCCTGATGCTGCTGGGTCCTGGAAAAACGTGAGTATTCCTTCGTACGGCGGTGATTTTACAACTACAGTTACTGATGTTGGAACATGGTATTTGCATGCAAAGGTAAAGGATAAGGCAGGGAATGAAGAAATTACTTCATTTGGTCCATTTGAAGTAAAAGAGGCAGTTACAACTGAATTGGAAGTAACCCCGGCTTCCCTTGATATGAAGGTTGGCGCAACAGAGAAACTAACAGTAAAATCAATCAAAACGCAAGGTGGCAAGATAACGGAAACAGATGTTACTGAGCTTGCGGACTATAGTGGCTTTAATGCAAAGATCATAAAGGTCGAAAAGGGTAAGGTAACGACCCTAAGTGCTGGTGAGACGAGCATTACGATTAAGTTTGGTGAGCACTCTAAGACAGTAACTGTTAAGGTCGAACCGGAAGTAAGCACCACACTTTCGGTAAGTCCAGAATCCCTTGATTTGAAAAAGGGCAATACATCACAGCTCACGGTAAAATCCATTGAAACAATAGGCGACAAGGTAACGGAAACAGATGTCACAAATCTAGCAAACTATAGTGGATTTAATGCAAAAATAGTCAAGGTTGAAAAAGGACTTGTCACTGCATTGGCATCAGGATCAACCTCAATTACTATTACTTATGGTGCAAATAAGGCAACTGTTTTGGTAGTGGTCGGAGCTGATAAACATGGCTGGCAAAGGGAAAATGGACAATGGTATTACTATAATGGGAACGGAAATCCAGTAAAGGGCTGGTTAAATGAAGGTGGAAAATGGTACTACATGAACGAAAAAGGTATCATGCAGACCGGATGGAAATATGTTGGAGGAAGCTGGTATTACCTTCAATCCAGCGGAGCGATGCAAACGGGCTGGCTGAACACTGGAGGTACTTGGTACTACCTCGCAACAAGTGGAGCAATGCAAACGGGCTGGCTGAATAGCGGGGGTACATGGTACTACCTCGCAAAGAGTGGAGCAATGCAAACGGGCTGGCTGAATAGTGGCGGTACATGGTACTACCTCGCAAAGAGTGGAGCGATGCAAACGGGCTGGCTGAATAGCGGTGGTACATGGTATTACCTCGCAAAGAGCGGTGCAATGAAAACGGGCTGGCTCCTTGATGGTTCAAGCTGGTACTACCTCAAAAACTCCGGTGCAATGGCCACCGGCTGGTTTACAATTAACGGAAAACGCTACTTCTTTAACCAAAATGGAAAGTGGGTAAAATAAAACAAGTGAGGCATGGGATCGTTTTCCATGCCTCGTTTTTTCCTTCATATAAATGGACAGCAGGAGGATTCCCTACGGTCAAAGAGTTATGTTGATTATTTAACAGAGTTTAGTGAAGATAAATCAATATAACCAATGTTGCCAGGATTTTGCGAACCGACCATTAAATAGGATTTACCATTTAAATCATCGATTGCTTGAACTCCAGTAACTTCTCCTCCATCTGGAGCCGAAATAATCCGGGAAAGTTTCTTTGTATCGACGTTATAAGCCCATCCAACGTTATTGATATGTCTGTCGCTGTCTTCTGCAATGAATAACGTTCTATATTTTTCAGAGAAAGCAATATTGTCAGGATTGGCGATTTTTTCAAGGTTAGATTTGTTTCCATCCTTATCAGGAGCAGGAAGGTCTTCACCTGTCAGCAATGCGGACATGTCCGTTACGACATAATCACTATCAATTTTTTTGCCATCACGATCTTTTTGCCCCTTTGCTAAATTCATTTCATAAATAGCACCAGAACTTAATTTTGGTAATTGGATATCATCCACAGGATCACTAGAATTTTTAGTCATACCTTTTTCAACATAGGACATGGTCATATAGACTTTATTATCGGCTTTGTTTAACGTGAGAGTTTCCATTTTATTGAACTCGGAAGTTGCTCCCAAAATAGCACCATAACGGCGGGATTCCAAGAACGCCGCAGCTTTCTCCATCCCTGGTTTCACTTTTAGCCATTCGGTTTTGCCGCCGCCATTTGAATTTGTTTTTATTTCTTTATACCCATTTGCTTTGCCATAGGCTGCATCCGTTGTTGTTTCAAAAATATCACTGAATTTAGTGTTTTCAGCTAATTTCTTGACTTCGGCGTCTGTGGCATGTCCCAATTTGATCCATTCAATATCAGCTGCTCCACCATTTTGGTCGCTTGTTTGGTTCCATTTTGCAGCATACAACGTACCAGCAGATAAATCATTTGCTTTGTCTGCCACATACATGAAGGACATCGTATAGCTGCCATCATCACCGAAGTAAGCGGTACGGTTATCTGGTGCTACTGTCACATTTTCAAAGGATAATCGTCCCATGCTGTAGTGTTTAACAGCTTTTGCTTCACCATTTGGGTGAACCTTTACTTCTGTCGTATGTCCATAAAGATATGGATTTCCCACTGCATTAGGATCTTGATAATAATTCTTTGCAAATGCTGTTACACTGGAAGTGGCTGGATTTGCTTCATGTGCACGGGCATCCGGCTCATACTCTTCACTGCCTAAATGGGTATTCCAAGGAGATAAGACGCCTCCACAAGGAGTCCAAACGCCGCCATCTGCTGAAAAATCAATCGGATTGATATCGGTAATTTTCAGCTCACCCGTCTTCTTATCTTGGACTACTGTATTTAAATACAATGGTTTTGGCATATTTCCGTAACCTTTTTCCGGAATACTTTCGAAGTGATTAACCATATATAATTTTCCGCTTTTTCCGTTGACACTAAAAAGTGAATTTGCGTCAGGTGCTGTAGAAACAAATGGCTTGCCATCTTTATCTTTTATGATATTCCCCTTAACATCATAAGCGGCGCCGACCACTTTGCCGTTAATGATTTCTCCTGGGCGGGCCAAAGATTTATATTCTAGAGGGACAGTCTTTTGAGAACCATCGTTTAATGTAACAAGGGCTGATGCTTGACTATACATAGTGGAACGTTCTGCCACTGTAACAGGAGCCTTCATTCCCACAAATTCCACCGATTTTACTGGAATCGGTTTATTTGGATTAGCATGGACATTTACTGCAGAAGGGAAGAGAATTGCTGCACTTAATAATGGTACAATTACCTTACTCTTTTTCATTAAATAGTTCCTCCTAATAGTTGAAAGTTTTTAGCACTACTTAATGATAGCCTGGGGATATTAACGGAATATTCTAGTATTGTAAAAATGAATTAAAGATTTCTAGTAAATAAGTATTGGTCTTCAATTTAGGCCTAAAATACTCATTTTCCATAAAATAAGTGTCACTACCGCAAATTGTCGAATTCTCCTCAACACAATTCGGTTAGTGACGGTGGCACTTTTATTAAGAAAATATTTTCTAAGGAGTGGTAGAAATGGCACGTGTTTTATTTATTAATGCCGGATCAGAAGGACATGTCAATCCGACTATTGGTGTTGTCCAAGAGCTTATTTCGCGTGGTGAAGAGGTAGTGTACTTTACAATCGAAGATTTTCGAGAGCGGATTGAGAAGACGGGTGCAACGGTAAGAACCTTTGATGTCCAAAAATTTTTAAAAGCGTTTATCTCAGGCGGGAGAAATAATTTACTCGAAAGAATCAACGGTCTTTTGCATACGGCAGATATTATGATACCTAGCGTTCTAGAGCAAATTGAAGGAGAGCATTTTGATTACATCATCCACGATTCCATGTTTGGCTGCGGCCGTTTACTTGCCCAAATGCTTAAGCTTCCTGTCATTAATTCGTGTACTTCTTTTGCACAGACTAAAAGCTCATTCGATAACATGTTCGAACAGCCTTCTAAAAAAATTCCTGCAGAAACATTCGTTGAATACCAAAGGCTGACAGCAAGGGTGAAGGAAAAATATGGCGTCGAGATCCGTTCCTCTTACGAAGTCTTTTGTAATCCTGCACCGCTTACAATCGTTTATACAACGAGAGAGTTTCAACCTTTTGGAGAAGCATTCGACCAAACCTATAAATTTGTAGGTCCATCGATCTCTTCACGATTAACGCAAGAAAACTTCGATCTTACGGCAATCCAAGGGAAAAGCCCAATTTATATTTCACTCGGTACGGTATTTAACCAAGCAATTAATTTTTATAAGCTTTGTTTCGAGGCACTTGGGAACACAGAACATACCGTGGTCATGTCTATTGGGGAAAAAGTTCAACTTTCTGATTTGGGAGAGATACCAAAAAACTTCATTGTAAAAAATTATGTCCCGCAAACAGAGGTGCTAAAATTCACAAAATTATTTATTACACATGGCGGGATGAACAGTGTCCATGAAGGTCTCTATTATGGGGTTCCGCTAATTGTTATCCCGCAAAGCGCGGACCAGCCGGTCATTGCCGGACAGGTTGCCACTATCGGGGCAGGTATTCAATTACAAATGGAGAGCTTGACGGCAAATCAGCTGAGTGAAGCAGCAGATCATGTGTTAAACCAACCGTCTTTTCATAAAGCGGTTGCAAATATTCGGGAATCCTTTCAAATATCGGGTGGATATCAACGAGCGGGTGATGAGATTTTCAAATTTAAAAGTCAATTTGGTATCTAAAAATAAAAATTCACTTAACTTATTTAAATAGACTCTTTAAAAACGTATATGGAACAACAGCATTTGAATATATTTCATATGTAAATTGAGGAGGAATTGATGATGCAAAAATCCTGTGTGATTTTCTTTGAAAGAAAATTTCCAAGTGCAAACATGATCCTTATTAAAGATCAGCTCCCAATTCTTATTGATACTGGTTTTGGGAGCGATACGAAAGAGACAGAACAATTAATGAAAGAAGCAGGCGTTTCGCCAGAAGAATTACACCTCATTGTAAACACGCACTATCATAGTGACCATGTAGGAGGCAATTTTTATCTTCAAAAAAATTATGGGGTAACGATTGCAGCTCATAAATGGGAAGCTGAGTTAATTAATTCTTGTGACCTTGAAGCCTGTAGTGCGGAATGGTTAGATCAGCCTGTTGAACCATATCGAGTCGATACAAAGCTCTCAGATAACGATGAAATTCATACAGGAAGCAGGACGTTGAAAGTCTTGCACACACCGGGACATACGTTAGGGCATATTTCTTTATATGATCCTGAAGAAGAGGTGTTAATTTGCGGGGATCTCTTTCACAAAAATGATATCGGATGGTTAAATATCTTTCGAGAGGGTGTTTCATCTATCCAACGATCGATGGAAAGTTTGGATTGGCTGTCAATGCTCCAGATCAAGCAGGCATATTCAGGACATGGACCTCAAATAGAGAATCCTAGTGCTTCCATTGATGCAGCAAGGAAACGGTTTGAAAAGTGGCTCAGGGCACCAGAAAAAGTTTCATGGCATGCCTGCAAGAGGATTTTCTCATTCACCTTAATCATGAAAAACGGATTGGCAAAGGAAGAAATCGATCACTACCTACTAAAGTGTGGCTGGTTCCAAGATTTTGCACGCTACTCCTTCCAGCTTCAGCCAGCAGAATTTATTCAAGTCCTGATTGATGAAATGATTCGTTCCGGAGCAGCAATCTGGCACAATAATCATTTAATCGCTGCCGCCCCATACCAAGCACCACAAGAGAAATGGATGAAAAAGAACATAAAGCCGAAAGATTGGAAATCACAAGATATTCTCATATAAAAAAGAGGTGGGAAGTGAATGGAAAACTGTTTAATCCCGCTTGGTAGTAATAGTCTCTTTTTTTGCTAATGGAGAAAGATAGTTGATTACTGATGTAAATTATTGTAATATTCAGATTGCTATTAACCATTCAGAATAAACCTGTGGGAGGGAGATTTATATGCCATTAAAAGTAGGAGATATCATTACGTTTGAACGGACTTTTACAGTAAGGGATGTTGAATTATTTACAGAGATTTCACGTGATGAAGGAATTCATCATATAACCCCGGATGAACAGGGCAGACTTGTAGTTCAAGGGTTATTAACAGCAACCCTGCCAACAAAAGTAGGCGGAGATCATAACGTACTCGCTCGTAATATGAATTTTGAGTTTTTAAGACCTGTGTTTACGGGGGATACAATAAATTGTGAGGTTAAAATTGAAAAATACGAAAGGCAGGAAAATAATAGAACAGCTATCATGGCAACCTTTTTATGTAAAAATCAAAATGAAAAAGAAGTATTAAGAGGGGATTTTTCAGGTGTAATACTTTAAATTCCTTTCATTTGCTGTAGCACATCCTTTATCCAATCCAGTTATCAAATCGGTATGTATGTGAAGGCATAAAAAAAAGGAAACGGTTTTTATCTTTGTTATTAAGTAGAAGTGCCTGGCACATCCGCAATTTATTCGGGTGGTGACAGGCATCGCAAATCGCAAATCAATGATGAAAACTGATATCACAGTTCGAGTCATGTGGTATTGGTTTTTCCAATGAATCAAGAATTGAGACGGACTGCATAAGGTTGTTCAAGAACAATTGTGCCAAGTTCATGGAAAATCCATTTCGAACCACAACACGCATAACCGTTACATTTTCCATATCTGGAGGTAAGGAATATGCCGGAACTTGCCAGCCAAATGTGCGCAATTGATGGGACAAGTTGTAGAGGTTCCAGTTTGCTGTATATCCTTCTTTCAGGCGAAACGTAATTACCGGAATATCCGAGCCGTCTGTAAATAGTTCAATTGGTTTCATGTCTTGAATCGCCTTGCCAAGGAAACGGGCCACTGTTTTACAAGTTCTTTGTACCTGGTAGTATCCGGCTTTGCCTAACCGGAGAAAGTTGTAATATTGCAGGAGAATTTGTGAGCTGGGGCGGGAGAAACTTAAGCCCAACGTGGGCATGTTCCCGCCTAAATAGGCCACATGAAAGATGAGATCCTCTGGGAGATCTTCAGCCTCACGCCAAATGATCCATCCAATTCCCGGGTATACTAATCCGTATTTATGTCCGGAAACATTGATGGATTTCACCCTGGTCAACTGAAAATCCCAAATTAAGTCCGGCTGGAGGAAAGGGGCTATAAATCCTCCTGAAGCAGCGTCTACATGTATCGGAATATCGAGGCCTATTCTGGATTGGAGGCCGTCCAAGGCTTTCGCGATTTTCTCAACCGGTTCATAAAGGCCTGTATAAGTCAAACCAAGAGTCGGCACCACACCGATTGTGTTTTCATCAATGGCAGCAAGCACGCCCTCGGGATCCATATAGGGATGTTCTGGGGTAATGTTCACATAACGCGGTTCAACATCCCAATAGTTCGCGAATTTTTTCCAAACGATTTGTACAGCGGAACTAAATATGATATTTGGCCGATCAATCGGCTTCCCTTGTCTCTTACGCGCGTTTTGCCAGCGCCGCTTTAATGCAAGCCCCCCGAGCATGCATGCTTCTGATGATCCCGTTGTCGAAACACCCATCGTATTTTGCGGGCGGGGTGAATGCCATAGATCAGCTAAAATTCGTATACAACGATCCTCTATCGCGGCCGTCTGCGGGTAATCGCACTTATCAATCAAATTCTTGTTGAATGATTCCGAATATAAGCGATTTGCGGTAGGTTCCATCCATGTGGTAACGAATGTTGCAAGATTGAGATTGGCATTGCCATCAAGAGCAATTTCATCGTGGATTTTTTGGTACGCAGTTTCAGGTACCATGCCTTGGTCGGGCATACGAAAAGGCGGAACAGACCCTTCCCCATTACGAATGAATAGAGGATTAATAGAAAATTCGTGTGGCAATATTTTTCGTGAGCGGCGCGGGGACCATTTTGCGCAGTTTCTTCTTGCTGCTGACTCATGAGGATTGAAATAAGGATCATAGAATGGTTTCCATAGGGTTCCTGCCCTTAGTATCTCTCTGGATAGTGAATGTGTAAGGTTTGTCTGCTGATATCCCATATATAAATTATGTGGAAAGGAGTATGCTTCAAGTTTTATTGGTGGGTAAGGATTAAAAGGGCTAAAATAGGGTCGGAATTTTTTCAATCAATGACCCTCCTTTTTCAACAATTAGTTAATTAGTATGAGGAACTTCCTTAATCTAGAAGGTTTACCATTAATTTATCATGGCTGTTGATAAAAAATCGTTGTTTTTTGAAATCCAGTTTATTATCCTGTAATATTAGATAAATCAAATGGTGCTGGATCATTGGACAGGCACTAATTTTGTTTTGGAGGCCAATTGTGGAGAATAACGATATATTAATTCGATTGAGATATGCGCTGGAAATAAAAAATAAAGAAATGGCAGAGATATTTAGACTTGGCGGCGAGGAAGTAACCGTACCAGAAGTGATCAAGCTTCTTACAAAATCAGATGATGAAAGCAACGAACAAATCAAATGTAATAACAGTATGTTAGATTCCTTTTTAAATGGGTTTATTATTAATAAAAGAGGTAAACAGGAGCCAAAATCTGGACAGCCTGATCCATCTGAACCGTTTAAAAAGAATAGTGCAAACGTTAATAATCTGTTGTTAAAGAAAGTAAAAATAGCCTTATCATTAACTACTGAGGATATGTTGGATATATTTCAAAAGGCGGGAATCACGGTTACAAAAGGAGAACTCGGCGCTTTATTAAGAAAAGAAGGGCATAAGAATTATAAAGAGTGCGGCGATAAATACGCGAGGAATTTCTTAAAAGGGCTGGCAATTAAATATAGAGAATAAGACTCGTAGTGCTATTCTAGTTGGGTAGGGGTGGCGAGTTTTCTATTAGTAAAAATTTATTATTTCACTGTTAACGCTAAAAAAAGGGAAAACCCTATTCAGATGCTGAATTGGATTTTCCCTCTTTTATTTACGGTTTAACAACGTCAACATCGCTTTTCTTTACAAACCCAACACGATGATTGAAAGTGATTTGGTAGTATTCTTCTTTGCCCTTCACGACTTTGTTCGTGGAGGGATCATTGAAATATTTGGCATGATAGTAGTCGGATTGGATTGGTCCTGTGGCCACATACATTTGTCCTTTTGGCAGTTGATATAAAACCTCCGTTTTTCCTTTTGCTGAGTCTGCAATTCCTGTGCCGTTATAGGCGGAATCTTCCGGGTAGGCTCCGCCGTAAACAGGAACAGAGGAAAGCCCGTCTTTCGGTGTAATCACGATTCCTTTTCCTGGTACGGTGTTTTTGTTTTTAGGATTGTGAAACCAAGCCTTTTGCCCGGCGAAGTAGATAGCGGTCCAATCTCCTTTTTTATCTGCTTGAACATAACTTTGCCCCATAGTGGCTTTGTTTCCCCAATCACTGAGATTCTTTGTTCCCGGTGCGCCGTTTTTTTGAAGAACAGGGTCGCTGATGAACGGTGCATTAAAATCAGGCTCTTTATATAACTGAACGAAACTGGAAGATTGTGCTTCAAGTTCTTTGCCGCCATAAGAATAACTTATTTTATTGGTGTTATAATTCGGACGTATTGTGACAATCGAGCTATTTTTTTCACCATTGCTTGGATTGATGGATACTCCAAGCAGGTTAAAGAAATGCGACCAGTCCCAGTATGCGCCCGGATCCCAATGCATGCTGGCATGTTTGGCAACTGTCAGTCCCGGGATTTCCTCATGCCCGATAATATGCTGCCTGTCTAATGGAATGTTGTATGTTTCAGATAAGTATTTTACAAGTTTGGCAGTTGAACGGTACATTTGCTCGCTGTACCAATCCGTTCCTTGCACTGCAAACCCTTCATGTTCAATCCCTATCGAGTGCATATTAAAATACCAGTTTCCTGCATGCCATGGAATATTATTGGGGCGAACCATTTCTGTGACCTTCCCTTTTGCAGAGTCAATGATGTAATGGGCACTTACAGAGGAATTTGCTAGAAAGGTATTAATGGCCGACTGTGCACTCCCCTCAATATCATGGATCACGATATACTTAATATCAAGCCCATCTTGAGGGCGGTTGGCAATGTCGTAATTCCCGTAATTCGTTGTGCTGCTCGAAAACTGTTTATATGCAGCTGGAATATACGTACATTCCAGTCCATTCGGACAATCCGCATTGTTGAATTTCGCATTTCGTAATGGAATCTTTTTGGCTGTGTCTTTATTAGGAACAATATTTTCCGCTTTTAAAGTGAGTTTTTCTCCGTTAAGCGTTGCTTTTTCTGCCCCGCTTTGGATGATTCCGTATACTTCATCTGCAAAATCTGTTGCTGATTCCGCAATATCTGAACCGCTGTATTTTACAACGGCTCCATACCAATCACCAGGATTCGCTGGAAGTTCGTCTGTCGTTTGTTTGGCATATTCAGAAAGCAAGGCTGCACCGCCGCGAATGTTTTGTTCCGGGTCATTCTTTAACAAACCTGGATCCACATTAAGAAGCTGGGCTGCCTGATCAAGCGTGTTTAGAGACTGATCTTCCGGTGGGGAGGATGCATCCTGTACTGTTTCATCCCCTTTGCCATTTAAGTCTTGATCCAGATGAACCAAATTCATGACCCCATATCCGCCTATTTCGTTATGTCCCTCGTGCTGCACCCAGCGCGATTGATTGTAGGATACAGCCATCAGGACACTGACGGGAACGCCGAATTCTTTTGCAGCATTTTCAAATAATTGCTGTGAAACTTCCGTATTTCCGACTGATTCCGCATAGGACTTCACCTCGTTTTTCGAAAAATAAGAGGGGGCGACCAGTAAAGAAGCAGTGAGTACAGAAGCAAATAACACTTTTGAAACCTTTTTCACTTGAAAAACCATTGTAAAACCTCCTTTTATCAGAATAATTATAAAATTCATCCTATGGAGGAGACTTTCCTTCATGCGAGTTGCAAAATGATTCAAAATGCACAAGAAGAAAACCCTGGTTGGAAAGATTGTAGGTAGATATAACGAAGAATGCTAGGCTAATAGTTTGATTGATGTGCGTTGAAGTAATGCTATTAGAAGCCAACCAAATTGACATCCTATAGCAGATTTTGTATATTAAGTGGCGAAGATGATGATTGGAGTGGATCGTTTGATTTCAAACTCTGAATTACAAAATTTGGATCTTATCGACCTATTAAGCGAGCGTCATAGTTTGGTTCGAAAAATCTCAGAGAAAGCATGGAACAATCAAAGTGAGATTTATATTTCAAATTCTGAATGGTATATCATGGCCAGAATTTATAAAAAACAGCCTAGCATTTCGTATGTGACAAAAAATGTAGAAATTTCTCGTCAGGCGATACATAAGTTTATCAAAAATCTCTCCGAAAAAGGATTAGTTGAAATCAAAAATGTAGAAAACAACAAGAAAGAGAAGTGTATCCAATTAACCGCTTTGGGAGAAGAATGCTACATAAAAAACGAGGCTCTTAAAGGTCAACTAGAGAATAAAATTGCTGAAAAAATAGGTGCTGAGCAAGTAAATATTCTTAAAGAGCTATTAAAATTAGATTGGAAAATATGAAATCTGCGTCTGCAGAAAGCAACTAAAAACCCACGCTTTATTCATCTAGATGACGAAGCGTGGGTTTTTCTTTCTGTTCAGATGGTCAACCTGGTTGATCATTTAGTAATTTTGTTTATGAAGCCTTTATCAACCTTATTACCATTTCATTTATCTCTTCAAAAGTAGTGTTCAATGATATAGCTAATTCCTTAAATAGGATATTTTGTGTATTATTCAAAAGTTTACGGTCTTGTTCGTAAACTTTTTTTTCATGAAAATCAGCTTCGATTTTTTTCTGTATCAGAGTATTTACAACTGTAGCAATTTCTTTTCGATTACCTGTATTTATAATATCAGAATATAACCTGAAACGTATATTTGGATTATCAACCCATTTTATCCCTGGATATTTAAAAGATTAAAGGATTTTATTGGCCTCTTCTTGATGGATAAGTTCAAGCATAACCACTTTATCATTATTAACAGGAATACTTATGGTTAATTGATGATTATTATCCATAGGGTGTAATACATAATAGGTTCTTGTAATACCAGAAACAGTTTTGTCGCAAATATCATCAATTTTGCAAATACCATGTGCGGAATAAATGACCAAATCTCCAATATTAAACATTTGTTCACTCCCAATATATCTCAGCAATTATGTTAATAATAACTCACTAAAAAAAAATTGTCAACTAAGTTGACGTTCCGAATTTTTTTTTGATATAGTTAACAAATCGTTTAGTATCCGGGGGTGTACTACGGAATTGGATCATTGCTGATAATCGAAATCACGATATATCTATTTCAGCAGAAAAGCAACAAAGGGGTAAACGAAATTTTAATTGAGGGAGTTTTAATAAGTGAATCAACAAATGAATACAGCACGGAAGCAAATCAACACAGGTCAGAATCAACAAAGTAATAAAGCACAGAATCAACAATTCAAAACAGGACCGATTATGGCTGCACTTTTTGTAGCAGGATTTGTCGGACTTTTTAGTGAAACGGCATTAAATATTGCCTTAGGAGATTTAAGTCAAATATTTGGCGTTAATGCAACGACGATCGGATGGTTAGCGACTGGCTATTTCTTAACATTAGGTATTTTAGTGCCGGTAACAGGCATATTGATGCAGAAGTTTACAACAAGACAAATGTTTTTGACTTCTATATCACTATCACTTATCGGGACCATAATAGCCGCAGTTGCACCTGTATTTAGTCTTTTATTGGTGGCACGTGTAATCCAAGCAGCGGGATTAGCCATTGCCTTACCTTTAACGCAAAATGTTATTTTCACCATCTTCCCTCCAAATAAACGAGGTGCCGCGATGGGAGTTATGGGCTTAGTTATGTTAGCTGGACCAGCATTAGGTCCAACCATTGCAGGACTTATTTTAGATACATTATCCTGGCATTGGATTTTCTGGGTTACAGTACCTTTCTTACTGTTTTCTCTACTTTTTGGGATTAAGTATTTACCGAATGTGAATGAGGTTCGTAAGGTGACGATTGATGCAGTATCAGTTATTCTTTCGACGATTGGATTCGGCGGGGTTGTTTACGGATTTAGTGTATCTGGGGATGCCGGTTGGACGAGTGCACCTGTTCTTGGATCCATTATCGTTGGATTTGCAGCACTCATTCTTTTTGCCATTCGTCAAACGAAAATGGAAACGCCTATGCTGAATTTAAGAGCATTTAAAACCCCGCTTTTCGTTATTGGAGTAATATCAAGTTTTATCACGTTCTTTAATATGTTGTCGATGCTTGTTATTTTACCGATGTATATGCAAATGGCTTTATTAATTGCTGCATTTACAACAGGTCTTGTCCTGTTGCCAGGAAGTCTGCTTAACTGTATATTAGCTCCAACCATTGGTAGTTTATTTGATAAATATGGTCCGAAAGCGGTTATTACACCGGGAACCATTTTAGTAGCGATTGGTTATGCATTGTATTCACAATTTGGAACAGACACGGCTTTATGGATGATTGTGGTAACACATATTGTCATGATGTTAGGTATCGGGGCGGTGCTTGCTTCTGTACAAACAAACACGTTAAATTCGCTTCCAAAACAATACTATCCAGATGGAATCGCTATTACTCAAACGGTTCAACAAGTAGCTGGTGCTATTGGTATTGCAGTAATTGTTGCGCTTTTATCAGCTAAACAAACTAGTTACCTAGCAACTACTGCAAATGACCTGCCACAAGCAACTGCAGCTGGATCATCACTCGTCTTTACGATCAGTTTAGGATTAGCGGTGGTTAATGTCATACTGTCTTTATTCATGAAAAAACCTAATGCTAAATAATATAAAGGCAGAAGCTTAATATTATGCCTTATCTTTTAGTAGGGTGTAGTATTTATAACCACTTTCAAATCATGTTAGAAGGAGAGCATGGCAGATGAATCACTATAAAAGTATTCTAGTAGCTGTAGACGGTTCAAAAGAAGCGGAATACGCATTTCGCAAATCAATTGATGTTGCAAAACGTAACAAAAATTCTATATTAACCATCGTAAATGTAATCAATACTCGTTCATTCGAAGCCTATGACCGCTCAGTTGTTGACCGTGCACAGCAGGCATCAGAGGAGCTGTTAAATGGCTATAAGTCAGAAGCTGTGGCTGAAGGTATTAAAAATGTAAAGGTAGTAATTGAATATGGTTCTCCAAAAATTATTATTACTGGACAGATCGCTAACTCCGTCAAGGCGGATTTAATTATGTGTGGTGCAACGGGGCTAAATGCTGTTGAACGGTTCTTGACTGGTTCCGTTTCTGAAGCAATCGTACGGTCAGCTAACTGTGATGTTTTAGTGATTCGCAGACCTGTTTTACATGCTGTTAAATGAGAAGTATACTTTAATTTTTAGAAAATAACTTTTTGAAAAAGTGCATTGAAAAAAGGTAAAAATGGGCATCTACTTAAAATTGTAGATGTCTTTTTTATAATATACCCCTTAGGGCTCCAGCAATGAAATTATCCAGATATTATGACTGGTGAATTAGGGTTATTTGATTATGTAAACTGATTGTGGTATACTATTTAAAGATTAATGCTTAGTTATTCGGTTTTTTAGTTTAAATTATCCTCCAGTTTACCCTTTGCTACCTGAAATTTGCGGTTTATTCTCTCCGAAAAGTATAACCTAGATCTGATTGAAACGATCGAATGATTCTATAGCAGTGATGAAGAATCAAAAAAAGATCCTAATTACTACATATTGATACTTTTCAATTTTGTTGAATTATTTTATCAATATTGTGTTTTTATAAATAGTAAAACTATATGTGAAATTATTCACAAAAGAAAGGAATGATTGAATGAGAACTGGTCAAGAAGCAGATCTCAAAGCAAAAGAAGAGATGCAGGATGATTATTCATACGATAGGGTACCAACAGAAAAAAGGAATATGGGCTGGTTTAGTATTACAAATATTACGTTTGGAATTGCAACGGCTATTTTTTACTTTCAAATGGGAAGTGTAATGGCACTACAATTCGGAGCTGTTAACGCAATCATTTCAGCTATTTATGCAATCATTGTTGCTGGGATTCTTGGAACAATCATTGCCTATTTGTCGGCTAAATCTGGTATGAATGTAAATTTATTATCTAGAGGAGGATTTGGATATATAGGCGCTTCATTAACCTCGTTCATTTATGCATCAAACTTTATCATGTATTGTGCATTTGAAGGCATGATATTAGTTGCTGCAATACATGCATTTTTCCCCATCATACCAGTATGGCTTTTAATCATCGTCTTTGGTTCAATTGTTATACCTTTAAATTGGTTTGGTATAAAACAATTAGATAAATTGCAAAAATGGTCATTGCCAATATTCGGTGTTTTTTTAATCACCACTATTATAGTCGCATTCAATAAAACTTCCATTTACGAAGGAAGCTTTTGGACATATATGCCTGAGGGAGTCCAAGCTGGCGGGACAGCCTTGCTGCTCTGTATAGGGATGCAGCACGGTATAATGGGTTTAACAGCCCTTCTAGCTTCAGATTATGCACGTTTCCTTAAACCTAAGGATATCAAATTAGGATCATTCATGATTGGATTTGTCCCGCAGATTTTCTGCTTTGGGGTCATGGGCGGTCTTGGTATATGGTTTGGTGTTCGTTTAGGAGAATCCAACCCGGGTGTTTATATTGTCTCACTCCTTGGCCTCGGTGGCGTTCTGTTTACCTTGTTAACTCAAATAAGAATTAATATTACCAATATATATAGTGCCTCACTATCGCTTTCTAATTTTTTTGAGAATGTGTTTAAATTTAAACCTGGCAGACGATTTTGGATTGTTATGGCGGGGGTAATATCCATGGCCTTGATGCTTGGCGGGATACTGGATCATTTAGATACTGCTATGACGTTCCAAGGGGTGTTTCTTTTGACTTGGGCTGGAATTTTGGTTACTGATGCCTTAGTAGTGAAAAAAATATTCAAGATTGGTCCTGGTTATTATGAGGCAAGGCAGGAGAATTTGTATAAATGGAATCCTGTTGGCGTTGTGCCATTAATTGTAGCAAGTGTTTTAGGGACAATCGCTGCATTAGGATATATGGGTACGTTCTTACAAAGTACGGCTGCCTTTTTTGCAGCAATTCTTGCTTCTATCCTTACTGTAGTTTTCGCTGTTTTAACAAAAGGAAAGTACTACTGTATGTGTAAAGCTGAGAATATACCGGAAGAAGAATACATCGCATCATAGGTCTTTTGGAAAAACCCAACTTTGATTGCATTTCAAAGTTGGGTCTTTATTTTTTTGATGGTTTATTATGATATATAAAGAGGAAAACAAGAGCCCGAACCGAAAATCTAATTTCCTTTTAACCGTCCGTTAGGGGATTGTTTTTCTTTTTCATTAACCTAATCACATGATCTTTGGGATTCCAGCAATTGAATTTATAGTTTGTTTTTGTTTCATAACCTAACCGGCTGCAATAGTATTTCATTCTTTCTGCTTTTTTCTCTACTTTAATATGCCTGCATGTCGCACAGCAATGGAAATCTTTCATATTTAGATGCTCCTCTTTCTTAATGCCTTTGTTTCACAATATGGATTTCAACAAAAATATTCAAATCACCTTTAAGAGTGAAAAATAAAAAATTTTCTTTCACTTCGAGGTTTCTCAATTAAGCTGTCATTGTGTTACAATTTTAGCCAGGACAGCCTGATACATCAGAGCCATCTTTTAAGAAAAGCGAAAAGTTTAATAATCTCCTATTAAAAAAAGTAAACAAAAACATGGATAACGCATTAATAGATCAACAGGTGATGACATGATACATACCTACTCAGGTACGACAATACGTTTTGAGATAAAATACAAGAACCGAACCACCATAGGAATTTCGATAGACAGCTATGGAAATATCGAAGTCCAGGCTCCGAAAGGGACACCTGATGGAAGAGTGCTTCAGTTATTAGAGGAAAAATGGGATCTTATTCAGCAAAAAGTAAAAGAAATGAAGGATAGGCTGCAAGGATCACAGGAAAAGGTCTATGAGCATGGTGAAAGTTTTCTTTATTTAGGAAACACCTATCCTATAAAGATTTCCCAAGACATAAAGATTACGAAAGACTATGTAGTGTTTGAGGGGGAACAGCTGCATATATTTGTGAAGCAGCTGGATGATGAAAAAATAAAACAAGCTTTAAAACGATTTTATTACCAGCAATGTAAGGCTTTTGTGGAAAAGAGTATCTCATTCTATCAAAGCAATTTTAAAACCAAACCACGTGCTATTCATATCTCGGATAGCAAAACTACGTGGGGAACCTGTGATTCTAAACTACAGTTAACATTTAATTGGAGGCTGGCCATGGCACCACAGGAAGTGATTGATTACGTAGTCGTCCATGAAATGTGCCATATGGTCCATCTAAATCACGACCGTTCCTTCTGGCGACTAGTGGGAAAAATAATGCCCGATTATAAGGAAAAGGAAAACTGGCTGGCATTATCAAACTGGAAAATGACTGTTTAGCAGCCCGCTGGTATCGAGAATATAATTTATTGGATTTTATCAAAGCGACTATTTTTAAAAAGCCGAAAATATATAAGGGTTTATTCACCTCTATATATTTTCCGGCTTATTTATTTAAGAGAAAACATTCCTAAAACTAGCATTTTTACTATCTTTTCAAATGGCTATTTTCTGATTAGGCTGTATAAAGAGGCTCCAACTAAGTCACCAGCTTCTTTCAGACGCTCAAGACTGATATTAAGCTCGATCTTGTCAAGCGGTGTATGATAATATGGCTCTAGGTTCGCTGTTCCCGGCTCACGACGGATAAAATTAACAGCCGGGATCCCTGCATCATGGAATGAAGCGTGATCAGAAGATCCGCGTTGGTATAACACCAATTGAGATGGTGTACCGATTCTTGCTGCTGTCGCCCGTGCAGTATCTGTCACAATGTTTGCCTTCCCATCTAGCGTATTCATATAAATCGCTGTGGCATTTTCCCATGAAGTTCCAACCATATCCATATTGAAATTCGCGATGCTGCGTCCGACTTCATCCTTACTTAACTGACTAACATAAAATTCCGAACCGACTAAGCCAATCTCTTCTGCTCCAACAAAAGCAAACCGTAATTCCTTATCAATTGGATAACTCTTTAAAACATTGGCCAATTCCAAAGCAACAGCGGTTCCTGAAGCATTATCATTTGCTCCTGCCGCAAACGGAACACTATCAATATGGGCAGATACGTGTACTATGTCATGGTTTTTTCCTTGTTTAGGGGCTCTGGTCGCTATAATGTTTTGTGATTTCGCATTTGCAATCCGGGTCACATTCAGCGTCACCGTTTTACCTGGTGCCACCACGTCCTGTAGTAATGCTTCACCACTCACTTTAGTTATACCGCCTACTGGTACATTTACATTGCCTCCAATGGAAGGATTCAATGGACCTGTCTGATTGATATTATCATAAATTAACACTGCGATAGCCCCTGCCGCAACTGCGTTGTCTACTTTCTCTTTAAAAGTTAATTCTCCTCTTGAGATAAGGGCAATCTTACCCGCTGCTTCTGCAGTAAAATCTGTTACTTTTCCCAATCCGGCATTGAAAAGTTTAGCAGTAACGCCCTCATTCGTTGTAGCCTCAGATCCAGGAGGGATATTAACCAGCACTTCATTATGATCACTTGTATGTAAATGGCCAATCATTTTGTCTGGAACGCTGAATTCTTGCGTCTCTACCTTATAGCCAAGAGATAAAAGGCGTTCTTTAATGAATTTGGCTGCCAGCTCTTCCCCCTCAGTTCCGGTAACACGTGGACCAATAGTTTCGGATAAAAAGTGAATATCCTTATAAATTCGTTCGGCACTGACTCTTGCAATTACCTTCTGGTCAAAAGCCTTTACACTAGGGTTAACACTATTCTGTGCCGCAGCTTCCACCTGAGTACCGAAATTCACAGGAGAAAAATACAAACCTGAAGTTACTAGTATAGTAGATAGCATAATGGAAGAGCGTTTTTTTCCTTTTTTCAAAATGATTACCTCCTTGAGTTTGAATTCCTCATATGTATTCGCTTACGCTATGTGTATTCCTTTCGTTTTTTTGGAAATTGAATCTATTAAACTATTCGGTAGGTTAAATTGAAGTAATATTTGGTACTTAAGGTCCGGTGATTTTTGAAGTTGAAGTAATAATTGCACAGGTCTTTAGGCTGTGGGATTGTTAAACTGGGAGATAATTGGGATTTTCGCTCCTTTTCCTATAATTAATTCATAAAAAGTCGATTCTTTATGAGATATTTCTACATAAAATTACAATTATATTACATTACCGACAGATTCATTGTTTTTAGTCAATTTAGACTATAAACTATTAATATATGAGGAAACCGAATAATAGATAGGGAATAAGAGGAGATTTTGTTATGATAAAAAAACTAATTAAATTTACGGTATCGGCTGCCGTACTTGCCACTATGGTTCAAGCAACACCTACTTTTGCAAGTCCAGTAGTTCCACCAGTAACACAAGGACAAATTGATGAGACACAAGGACAAATCAATAACTTTGAAACAAAGATTCAACAATTAGATGACCGAATCTCTATATCAATTGAGAAAAGTGAAAAACTGAATAATCAAATTAAAACGCAACAAGGGAAAATTGAAGAAACAGAAGCTGAAATTGAAACAGCTAAAAAGTCATTAGGCACTCACAAAAAAGTCTATTCTGAACGATTAAAAAGTATTCAGTTAGAGGGAAAACAGTCAATTGCTACATACGCTGAACTTTTGCTTTCTTCTAAGAATATTTCTGAGCTTTTAACACGTTTCACAGCGATTTCTCAAATCATGGAAAGTGACACAGACTTACTAAATGGCTTAAATGAAAAGGAACAAGCGTTAAAGGCTGCAGAGGAAAAATTACAAAATGAAGTCGACAAATTAAAAAAGAGCAAAGATGAATTAGCGGTTGAACAAAAACAGATCGAAGCAGATAAAAATGAAATTGCAAAAGAATTAGCAGATGCAAAAAACATCTTACAAAACCAACAGGATCAACTGGCGCAGCAACAAGAGGAAGAGCGGCAGGCTGAAATCGCCCGACAACTTGCGGAGCAAGAGAAACAGGCTCGACAGCTTGCGGAGCAGCAAGTCCGATTAGCTCAACCACAGTCCAAGCCGCAAGCTAAAGTTAACAAAGCTTCAAATTCAACACCATCGGCTGGAGTAGCTAATTCAACTACTTCTAACGCTACTGCGAGTGCGGTTATTGCGGAAGCTAAAAAATATTTGGGAGTTCCTTACGTTTGGGGCGGGACAACGCCAAGTGGATTTGATTGTTCGGGATTTACTTCGTATGTGTATCGTTCAGTTGGAATTAATCTTCCGAGAGTGTCACGTGATCAGCAAAATGTTGGAACAAGAATTTCTCCAAGTCAAGTACAGCCAGGAGATTTAGTGTTCAGGGGTTCTCCTGCCTATCATGTCGGCATTTATATCGGTAACGGTCAATATATCCATGCCCCACAAACGGGTGATGTAGTGAAAATTGCTCCTTATAATCCGTCTAAATTTACTAGTGCTGCTAGAGTATTGCCTTAAGGATGGCAATTTTTTGAAGTGTTAACTTGAATAGTGATTGAACATACAG
The DNA here is from genome assembly GCF_042885335.1 of Neobacillus sp. NPDC058068. Taxonomy (NCBI): domain Bacteria; kingdom Bacillati; phylum Bacillota; class Bacilli; order Caryophanales; family Bacillaceae; genus Neobacillus; species Neobacillus sp. NPDC058068. Next base: position 127,869 of record NZ_JBHVSI010000012.1, read on the forward strand.
AAGAGCTGTTGCTATCGACAGCTCTTCATTTTTTTATAATTTACTAGGGCTTTATGTCGAAAAATCATGAGGCGTTCATGAGGACAAAAACCGAGCGGTTCATAAAGCCCGTTTTGATGGAATCAGAGCCGAAACGGTTTATAAGAGCGGTTCATACAGCCTGTTTTGATGGAATCAGAGTCGAAACGGTTTATAAGAGCGGTTCATACAGCTCGTTTAGAAGGAGACCAAGTCGAAACGGTTCATAAGAGAACGTCTAAAAGTTTGTAATAAAATCATTCACACAAAATAATTTACATTCCCGGTATAAGCTACCGAAACTGAGAAGTTCATTCAAGTTCGGTCGCTTAAAAGGGGTATAAGCGACCGAAACCGAGAAGTTCATCCAAGTTCGGTAGCTTAAAAGGGGTATAAGCGACCGAAACCGAGAAGTTCATCCAAGTGCGGTAGCTTATAAGGGATATAAGCTACCGAAATCGAGAAGTTCATCCAAGTTCGGTAGCATATAAGGGGTATAAGCTACCGAAATCGAGAAGTTCGTTCAAGTTCGGTAGCTAATAAGGGTTTAAGCTACCATAATGACGGCATTCGCGACGATTTTTGCTCTTGTCCCCCTGGCGACGTTAACTTCAGAATCATTAGGGTTAACCTCAGAACTTTAATAGGGTTCTCGCTATACAAAAGGTAGAAACGAAGAGATGTAGTTTGTTTTAAGGCGCCTATTTGGTGCCTGTTTTTTTTATTAATAGGACAAGGTAAATCTTGGCACGAAATTACATAAATATTAATAAACTGGAGTGGACTATTCAAATAATTGGAGGTGTTTTTTATGGTTTGTAACAAATGTGGTAAGCAGCTTGCGGACAATGCAAAATTCTGCGACGGATGTGGTGCAGCATCAAACAACGACCCGCCGACGGAGAATCAAGCCCCGGCTGCGAAAAATGAGGACCAGGATAATAAGGTGATTTTCGTGCTCTCGTATCTAGGAATCTTATTTTTCTTGCCGCTTGTTGCTTGCCCTAATTCTAAGGTTGGACGCTTTCATGCAAACCAAAGTCTTGTCCTGTTAATTACTGCAGTTGGCGGGCAAATTGTGCTGTCCATCATATCAGCCATTTTGTGGCAATTGTGGATAGTAATGTCTTTAGTTTCTTCATTATGGGGTCTAGCATTATTCGCTTTGATGATTATCGGGATGGTGAATGCCTATAAGGGGGAACAAAAACCGCTGCCAATTATCGGGAATATCTCGATTTTAAAGTAAATGAATTTGTCCAGTATGAATGCCTGCATTTGATAAAATAAAATGGTAATTACAGCAGCCGCCATGGGTAATCATGGCGGCTGCTAAACTTAATTGGACGGATTCTCTTCCCTTAAACAATTGTACGTTTCAATCACAAAATCTTTGAAGGGGGTAGGCGGGAGAGAAGCAAAATTTTCCACTGCATTTTTTGCGAATTGAAGTGCTTCCTCCTCCATGCCAAGCTCTTGATAGCAAAGAGCTTTATACGAATCCATTATATACAATAAGGTCAAATCAAACGGGTGATGGGCCCAGGAAGGGATTTCAACCTTGTCGAGAAAAAGCAGCGCCTCTTTATAAGACCTTAGGCCGTACAAGGCTTTTCCTTTTTCGAGAAAATACCAAATCCCATAGAATTCCCCTAATTTCGGATCTGATAAATACTGTTCAATTATTTCAAGTGCTTGGAGATAATCGTGTTGATCCGCAATAAGTGACATGACTCGGAACAGATCATGAAAGCGGATGGACTGGGTATCGTCAGCAAAATCTCCATATTGCTTTAACTTCAAGGAATAATAACCTTTTTTTTCATCATCAAGAGCCATCATTGCCTGGACAGTAGCAAGTCTATATAGATCATCAATCCGGTAAAAAATCCGGTGTTCTTTTGAAAACTCGATGGCACTTTCCATCACTCTTGTGGCCGAAGCAGAATCACCCACTGCAAAATATAATATCGCTTCATTATAGTCCAGATCAACGCGTGTCATTGGGTCGATATAAGCATGGTTTGACTTGATTTCGGCGCGTTCATTTAGGAATATTTTTAACGATTCACCATAATTATGTTCAACGAATTTCACCATCGCCAGGAAGATGCCGATGCCGGCACGGCGAGCCGTCAAATTCATCTCATCGTACATCTTTGCAGCACGCACAGACAGTTCCTGCCATCCATCCAGATTCTCATTGAAAAGACAACGGCAATAAATATCTAACAGCCTTGCTGACTCATATCCATGGGAGAGGTTTTTGATAAACGGCTCAATCAGAACAATAACCTGCTTATATTTATCGGTTACTTTTCCTGATTCAGTATTATAAAGCTTTTCTGCCTGTTCAAGAATCTCCCTAAGTTCCTGTGTATTAGTTTCTTCTAAGAGTTCTGTTACTTCCACTTCTAGTCGCTCCGCGATATAGGATAAGCTCTCCATTGACGGATTGGCTTTATTATTTTCAATCAAGCTGAGCATGCCTTTTGTAAGACCTTCACCTGCAAGCCCCTCAAGCGTCATCTTTTTCTGTTTTCTTAATTTTCGTATCCGTTCACCTAACATCGACCAAAGCACACTCCTAAAATTAATTAGTTTAATTATATTAAACTTTTTCTTGTAATGGAAGAGCAGTGCATGATATAATTTGTTTAATTAAATTAAACTTTCGAGGCGGGGGATTTTTATGAACGACAGCATTAGGCTAAAAAAAGCAACGTATCATCTATGGACGTTTACAACCAGTAAATTGATTTCTTCCTTTGGGGCACAAGTATATTCTTTTGCCATCAGCTTTTATATTTTACAGATGACTGGTTCTGCGACGAGTTTTGCCGCGAATCTGATCTGCAATATCTTGCCACGGACCCTTGCCGCTCCGTTTGCTGGTTACATTGTCGATAAATATTCACGGAAAAAAATTGTCATTACTGCGCAAATTACCACCACTTTGGCAATTGCCGGATTGCTGGCCGTCTGTTTGAATTGGGGGCTATCTTTAACCGCCATTTATATCACTTCCTGTATTTTGTCCCTTACATCAATGTTTACAGGTGTTGCCTTCTCCTCGTCTATTACCGGGCTAGTTGACGAAGAACGAATTCAAAAAGCGATGTCATTAAATCAAATGTCGATTTCATTTGCGGCCATCGGGAGTCCGGCGATTGGCGGGCTATTGTACGGGGCTGTTTCGATGCCGACATTCCTCATTTTGTATATGGCCGCATCCAGTACAGCCGTCATTCTTGAGTCAACGATGAATTTCCGACTGTTCTCAAACCGGGAAAGTGCGGAAGCGGTGGAAGTCAAGGAATCTATGTGGCAAAGTATAAAGGCAGGAATAACCTATTTGAAAAAGCAGCAATTGCTGATGACGATTATCTGGATTTCACTGTTAGTGAATTTCCTCTTTGGTGCTTACCAAGTGGGCTATTCATTTATCCTCATCGAAAAGCTGAAAATTGCCTCACAGCATTTTGGTTTTACAGAAGGGGCTTTTGCAGTTGGGATGCTGCTGTTATCGATTTATTTTTCTGTAGGGAAGGAAGTAAAGTATCCGCTTCTTGTCTCTAAAAGGGGAATCATCGGAATGGGCGCTATCATGGCAGCAATTGTTTTGCCGTTATTGATGAAGATGCCCTATGGCTATATTCTAGCCTATTATATAGTCCTTCAGCTTGGCTTAGGGGCAATGATGACAATCACCAATACACCAATCATGGTCATCATGCAGAAGCAAATCGATGATCAATTTAAAGGGCGGGTTTTTTCCATACTTGAAACGATGGCGATGGCATTGATGCCTTTAGGAATGGTCCTATACGGCTTCATGTATGATGTATTTCCGGCACAGTGGGTCATGGTCGTTTCGGCTGTCCTTTTTGTCGGTGTCACACTTGTCCTGGCAAGACCATCGGTGATACGAATGCTGCACCCGGAGCTAAGTGCAGGCAAAGGACTAAAAGCTGGAAAAGTTCCTTCAAGTATCTAGATAAAATCACTTGGATATCCGGGAACGAAATGGAGAACCTAAGTTAAAAAAGGTGGTTCTTCCAAATGAGTTTTACTATGTTTAACGGAAAGCAGAAAGAAGAAAAGGAAACCCTTGAAGAAATTCTTGAGAGTTCAATTGAAATCGAAGAAGATTTAATGCGCGCCTATCTGATTACCGCAGAGCGGATTCACGATGATCATGAACTGAAGGAACGCCTAGAAAACTTTGCTGAAGGAAATGCGAAAAGAACCAAACAGCTGATAGATGAGCTGAATGAAAGTAAAGAGCAATAAATTGAAGAAGCTGTGTGGATGGAGATCCCACAGCTTTTATTATTGGTAGTTCAAGTTCCAAAGGTGTATGGTAAAGATGGAATAATTGCGAAAAGAAATGGGGTTTTTCAATGATTAGATTTGGGGTTATCGGACTTGGGGATATTGCGCAAAAGGCCTATCTGCCTGTCTACAGCAGTATGAAGGATGTTGAATTTCATTTTTATACAAGAAATCAAGAAAAGCTTAGGATAATCGGCGGGCAATACCGTTTTGAGCATCTTCATTCTGATCTAGAGTCATTGCTCGATAGCGGCATTGTAGGTGCTTTCGTCCATTCGACCACAGCTTCGCATGAGGAAATTGTAGAGCGGCTCCTGAACCGTGGTATTCATGTGTTTGTCGATAAGCCGATTACTGACCATTTTGAGAGTGCGAAAAGACTTGTCGAACTTGCAGAAGAGAAAGGTCTTATTCTGATGACTGGTTTTAATCGCAGGTATGCACCTTCTTACCTGAAACTAAAGAAAGTCGCCAATCCAAATATGGTGATTGTCCAGAAAAACCGCAAAGGCCTCCCTGGTGAGCCAAGGAGCTTTATTTTTGATGATTTTATTCATGTTGTAGATACGATGAGGTATTTATTTCCGTACCCAATCGAAGAGCTTCTTGTGAACGGCCGTATGGAGGGTGAAACACTTTATCACGTGGTCATTCAGTTTATTTCTAAAGGGGCAACAGCAGTCGGGATTATGAATCGTGATAATGGGACGAACGAAGAAGTTGCCCAGGTCATGGGTCCTCTGGAGAAAAGAACCGTTTCTAATGTCTCCCAGCTGATGATATCAAAAGACATGGAAAATATCGAGGTCCGGGGCAGTGACTGGGAATCAACCTTAAGGAAACGTGGCTTTGAGCAAATGGTTACGGATTTCATTCAAGCTGTTCAAACAAATAGCTTGCCGATGATCACAGCTGCGGGTGCATTAGAGACCCATGAAATCTGCGAAAAAATCATAGCAAAATTGAATGAGAAAAACTAATTTTGTCTTAGTTGAATATGTAAAAGTAAGGAGTGGGTCGCGGCCGGTCCATAAAATGCTAATAAAAAAGGTGCCTGTCTCCATCATTTCGCTGGAGACAGGCACCTTTTTTATTTCTTACCGAACACCCTTCATGAAGCCTTGAATCTTCGGTGATAACATAAATAGCAAAATACCAAGCGCGATGGAGGCGCCGCCGATTACACCAAAATAAGTCATTTCAGTTTCAGGTTTGTAAAATCTAACGAGTTGTGCATTGAGCCCTTGTGCAGCAGCATTTGATAAGAACCATAAGCTCATCGTTTGTGCTGAGAAGGCAGCAGGCGCTAATTTTGTAGTCGCTGATAAACCTACAGGTGATAATAGTAATTCCCCGAATACACAAATTAAATAACTAAGTACAAGCCATAAAGGATTTACTAAAGAACTTGCCCCGCCAAGGTAAGCTGGCAGTAAAATCACTAAGAATGATACCCCTGAGAAAAGCAGAGCGTACGAAAATTTTTGCGGAATCGTTGGCTGGCGTTTCCCTAATTTTACCCATAACCAGGCAAATATTGGTGCAAAAATGATAATAAATAATGGGTTTAATGATTGGAACCAGGCAGGTGAAATATGGATTCCTGCAAAATCTAATTGAGTACGTTCATCCGCATAGTTGGCAAGAATAGTTGAACCTTGCTCTTGAATAGACCAAAACATTACCGATGCAATAAATAGTGGTATATAAGCAATAATACGAGAACGTTCGACAGCTGTTGTTTTCGAGCTTTTGTACATGACAACGAAATAAATAAATGGAATCAAAAATCCAAGTATTGTAACTAGATTTATAAATCCTTTAAATGTCAGAAGTCCATTTGGGATTAAAATAGCACATATAATAGCAATAATCACTACACCTATGCCAAAAATAGTAAAGATTTTCTTCTTTTCAGATGGTGTCATTGGATTTGCAATTATTGTACCAGCAAGGCCAAGGTTTTTCTTCTTTGTTAATACAAACATTACTAGTCCCAAGAACATACCGACAGCGGCAATACCAAAACCAATGTGGAAGCTATAGTCCATTACTGCTCCAACAATTAGTGGAGAGATAAATGCACCCATGTTAATCCCCATAACAAAAATGGTAAAACCGGCGTCACGACGATTGTCTTGTTCACTGTACAGTTCACCGACAACGCTAGAAACGTTTGGCTTAAGCAATCCTGTACCAAGGACAATCAATACCATGGATACGAAGAACATGCTGACACTGCCAGGAATGGCGAGGACAATGTGTCCAAACATAATCAATACTCCGCCGTAAAACACTGCCTTCGATGTACCGAAAACTCGGTCAGCTAACCAGCCGCCAATGATTCCGGACATATAAACAAGTGATCCGTAAATGGACATGATGGAAAGCGCAAGGGTTTTATCCAGCCCCAAGCCGCCTTTAGAAACTTCGTAATACATATAGAATACAAGAATGGCCCGCATTCCATAATAGGAAAAACGCTCCCAGAACTCTGTAAAGAAAAGTGTGAACAATCCTTTTGGGTGTCCAAAAAATCCTGATTGAGGGACACTATCCACAATTTTCTGCCTATTTATATTTGACATATTCCAACCTCCTCTTATTATTTTATAATACTTTTAAGGGTTTTGAATTGTCAAAACTAATTTTTTGGCAAATTAGAGTTAAGCGCTTACAAACGTTGATTTTACTAGGGTTTTGGAGAAATTATTAAAAAAAAGAAAGTTTTTTTGAAATAGTAAATTAATTCCAAAATGGCTAATTATTCGGTCTAAATAGATAAATAGAATTAGTAATATGTAAAATAATAGAATGTTTTCGGGAACAGAAAAAGCCCTTCGTCAGATTTGCAAACGAGGGCTTTATTATTATGAGAGGAGATTGGTTTTTTCTAACTTTGTTTTCAGGTTAACCAAGGTTTTGGTTAAGGCTTCAGCTATTCTGGCTGAATCCCTTGTCTTAATCCATTTTTGCGGAATCATTCGATAGCTGCAATTACTGCTTTTTAAATGGCTATGGATAATCTGGGCTTTGTCGATATCATTCTTGCTAACTTTTTGCGGTAAATATAGTGCCTTAGGGGTAAAATTGGTCAAAATAGCGATCTTTATCTGATCAACCAGCAGCACCAAATTTGTGCTCGGTAACAAATATTTCTGGCTAAATAGAACTTTGTTTCCTTTAATAAGAAATAGTTTAATAGTGTCATCTGTTAACGGTTCTATGATGGCGATATTTTTATTTGCTTCAGTGAAATCAATAACCTGCTCTTTTTTGACTAGAAAGTTTATGACTTCGAGGTAATTTCGATATTTCGCAGCAGTTTCAAATTCAAATCGCTCAGATGCCAGTGACATTCTTTGATTGATTTCTTCAAGAATACTTGTATCGTTACCTTTCAGCAAAGCGATGATTTTATTCAATATGTTATTGTATTGGGCAATTGCTTGAGGAGCCCCAGTGCACATCCCAATACACAATCCTAAGGAAAAATTCAAACATGGACTGTTCTTATTTGCAGGACTGCTGCAGCTTATCTGATAGAATTCCTTAAGTCCTTGAACGGCTTTTTCTACTGAATGTTTGCTGGGAAATGGGCCAAATGATAGATTGCCCTTCTTTTCGGGACTATTGCTTATTTCTAGTTTTCGCATGTCTTCGTTCATATCAATCAGGATATAGGCGTATGATTGTGGATTTTTCATTTTTTTATTAAATAATGGTTTCATTTCCTGAATTAATCCACATTCCAATAAAAAGGCTTCAAATTCTGTATCTGTGAGGATAATTTCAAAATCGTTAATGTTTGCTTGCAGCTTTTTTATTTTTTGCGAGTGGGCTTTAGAGTTTTGAAAGTAGGTCTGTACTCTGTTTTTTAGATTTTTTGCTTTCCCCACGTAAATGATTCTAGCAGAAGAATCTTTCATCAGGTAAACACCAGGTGATGCGGGCAGGTTTTTTACCTTGTCTTTTATATTCATAGGAATACTTCCCTTCCTATAGCTTAAATCTTTATCATTTTACCACAAAGAATGGAATCTGCAGCAGAACGTCAAAGGACCATCCTAGAAAAACTGCCTTGGTAACGGTGCAGTTTATAGAATGGTCCTATTTTTTCATTCTTCTCATTTTGGATATCGTTTATATAGAATTATTAGTAAAACTAGCATAACAATATCTAACCGAGCGTTAAAAGCGAATTGAACAAAGCCGGTGTGCAGCGTTGGAATTTTTGTTAAGAGAAGGGCTGTAATCATAATGGCAATTAAAGGGATTACTGCGTCTTTAACTGCTTTATTAACCAGTATTAGAATTCCACACCCTATCTCCAGCAATATTACAATCTTAAGCATTATTTGTGGATATGGAAGTCCTAAGCTCATAAAACCATTAGCTAATTCAGCACTTACTAATTTCATCAATCCTGAAGTAATAAAAACATATGCGACAGCATAGCGGATAAGTTTATCCGAAGTGAAAGAAGTGTTCATATGTCCCCTCCTTTGTAAAAACTGTATGCAATAATAGGACAAACTAGCACAGAAAAATAATATGGTGTACCAAGGCACCTTCTACCATGGAGAATTATTCAGGGAACCATCCCTGCCAATAAAGGCGGTGTGAGCAGAGCTAGGCTTCACTTGTCGAAAGTATAGAATGAATATTTTCTACTACGATTGGAAAAAATGATTTGCCTTTGCACCGCTCCAACCATTTTCCTAAAAAAGGCATAATGTTTGTTGACATTGACGCAACGTAAAGGTGTATCGTTTTGTTTAAGGAGGTGAAGGGATGGAATATACAGTGCAAAAGCTGGGAAGTTTGGCAGGGGTAAGCACCAGAACGCTTCGGTATTATGACGAAATTGGCATTCTTAAGCCGGCAAGAATCAATTCATCAGGATACCGCATTTACGGGCAGAAGGAGGTTGACAGGCTGCAGCAAATCCTTTTTTACCGGGAATTAGGTGTGAGCTTAGATAGCATAAAGGAAATCGTCACCGCTCCTTCTTTCGATGGCGCTGCTGCACTTAGAGAACATCGTGAAAAACTCCTTGAGAAAAAAGAGCACTTGGAGTTATTAATAGCTAATGTGGATAAAACAATTGCTTTAACAGAAGGGAGAATGGAAATGTCAAATAAAGAAAAGTTTGAGGGATTTAAGAAAAAAATGATTGATGATAATGAGAAAAAGTATGGGAAAGAAATACGTCAAAAGTATGGCAACGAAACGGTTGATAAGTCTAATGCCAAATTACAGAGTATGACTCAATCGCAACATAACGAGGTAACCGCACTTGCGGAACAAATAACGGTAACATTAGCTGAAGCCTTTAAAACGGGAGATCCAGCGGGTGAATTGGCTCAAAAAGCAGCCGAGCTCCACAAACAATGGCTTTGCTACTATTGGAAAGAATATAGCAAGGAGGCCCATGCCGGGCTCGGACAAATGTATGTCGATGATGAGAGATTCACAGCCTATTATGATAAAGAACAGCCAGGGACAGCGGCGTTTTTTAGAGAAGCCATCAACATTTACACTGGGTTGAAACATTAAGTCCAACGTGAAATCTAGGACTCGGAGTCATAAGCATGTCTAGTTGCACTCCTAGGGGCTAAAGTCGTAAGCCATGCTCTACAGAAGGTAAAAGTGCCTTCTTGCAGTGGTAGTCTTACGACTTTGTCCTAAAACATCCAGGGGTGCTGAGTCGAAAAGTCATGGGAGTTTCTTTTTCTAACTTGAAAGATTAAGTAATAATTAAAATTTTAACACGATTAAAAAGATTTTAACATTAGACAAATAGTGACAACATTGGTGATATATAGATAGTAAAATACATATATATTAGAATATTTTAGGGGGAAGAGCGTGATTATGACAAAGGAAGAATTAGAGGAAATTGATCTAGAATGGATTCAGTTATTCATAGAAGCGAATAATATAGGAATAAAGAAAGGAGAAAAAAGAGAATTTCTAATCAAAATAAAAAGAAGGCCTTGTCCTGTAAACAGAGAGGCATGCCTCTCTGCTGCATCTTATACATTTCCATCTGACTTTTTCGTGAATTTAATGAATTCCAAGTAAAAGGCGAAGTCTTCCTTTGTAATCCCTTGCTGCACGGCATCATGTACTAGTTGAACCCAATCATCATCAATATTAAGTTTACTTGAAGTATCTCCGAATTGTTTCTGGTCTAATAGGTTCTCCACGTTAGTACCAAGCGACTTTGCCAATCTAGATAGTACAAGCAGGGACGGATTCTTTTGAATTCCTCTTTCAATACAACTTAAATATGATTTAGATACCCTAGAATTTTTAGAAAGTTCAGTAATGGAACATCCAGTTTGCATCCTTAAGAGTTTAATGCGAATTCCTATCATATGTATATTTCTCCTTTTATCATAAATTAATTGGAACAATCATTGTTATTAAAGGTTAAATTAGCATCTCATAATTCATTATAAAGAACAAATTCATTATTAAAAAGATATGAAATAATGAGATAGATAAAGATATATCGAGAAAACAAAAGAAAAATGTTCTTAAAAACGAAAAAATGACATAATTCAGAATTTTAAAAAATAATACATTTGGACTATACTAAACTCATATGTTGGTAAATTGAACAATATTATCAGCACTAATGAACGACTAGGTTTAGACATGGACCAAAAAATAAATACTGAGATGACTGATTGTCAGGACACGATTTGTATTTGGGGGGGAAGAAAGTGTGATTAATAGAAAAGCAGGATTAGAGGAAATTGATCAAGAATGGCTGCAACTAATACTTGATGCTAAGAATATAGGAATGGTGAAAGAAGAGATTAGAGAATTCCTAATACAAAATGGAGTGAAAGATATTCTTATGGATAGTCATTAATTTTACAAGGATGGCTATTTATGAAAAAGTTTTTATTACCCTTACAAATTTCGACAAAATTCGATTGTAAAGTATGATAGATTAATCATAAAACTCAGTGAATTTTGATATTTCAGATTAACATTTGATAACAGAACTGTCAGGTAGGTGCATATATGAGTAAAGAACCAATTCTACAAATAAAAGACTTAAAGGTATCATTTCAATCAGGAAAAAAACTCATCTCTGCGGTAGAAGGTATCAGTTTTGACCTTAAAGAAGGTGAAATTCTTGGCATTGTCGGCGAATCTGGGAGTGGTAAGAGTGTTACCTCTTTAGCGACGATGGGGTTGATTCCTTCCCCGCCAGGTAAAATCGAGAATGGTGAAATTTTTTTTGAAGGAAAAGATCTAAAAAATATTTCCGAAAAAGAATGGCGGAAAATCCGTGGAAATCAGATATCAATGATATTCCAGGAGCCGATGACGTCATTAAATCCGCTATTTACGATAGGCAATCAGTTATTGGAAGCTATCAGATTACATACAGATCTCACAAAGGCACAATCGATAGTACGAAGTATCGAATTATTAAAGTTGGTCGGTATTCCGAGGGCAGAAGGAATTTTAAAAGAGCATCCTCATCAATTATCTGGTGGTATGAGACAGCGTGTTATGATTGCCATGGCCATGGCCTGCAATCCTAAGGTATTGATTGCTGATGAGCCTACAACGGCTCTCGATGTAACAATTCAAGCACAAATCTTAGCCTTAATGAAGGATTTGAATAAAAAAACAAATACCTCTATTATTCTCATTACACACGATTTAGGTGTCGTTGCAGAAATTTGCGAACGAGTAATTGTTATGTATTCCGGTCAAATCGTTGAACAGGGTGACGTCCGTAAAATCTTAAAAGACCCGCAGCATCCATATACAAAAGGTCTGTTAAAATCCGTACCTGACTTAAGAGGGAAAAAAGACCGCCTCTATAGTATCCCGGGAACTGTCCCTTCCCCAGGTACTACCCTTAAGGGTTGCAGATTCGCTGCAAGATGTGCGGAAGTATTCGGCAAATGCCGCGAGGAATCACCAGAATTATTTAAAACAGAAGAAGACGAACATGAAGTGCGCTGTTTCTTACATACATTAAATGAAAGGAGTGACAAACATGTCGGAGTTACTTCTTGAGGTAAATGGACTTAAAAAATATTTTCCGATTACTGGAGGCTTTTTAGGAAGAAAGCAAGGCGAAGTCAAAGCGGTTGATGATGTTTCTTTTTTTGTGAAAAAAGGGGAAACATTGGGCATTGTTGGTGAAAGCGGTTGCGGAAAATCGACAACTGGCCGCTTACTTATGCGGTTGATTGAGGCGAGTGACGGAAAGATTGTTTTTGAAGATAAAGAGATTACAAGCATGTCAAAGTCTGATTTAAGAAAAACCCGGAGAGATATGCAGATGGTGTTCCAGGACCCATATGCCTCATTAAACCCAAGGCACTCTATCGAACAAATCCTTGAGGAACCTCTGATTGTACATGGAATAGGGACAAAAGAAGAACGGAGAAAGCAAGTGAAGGATATGCTCGAGGTGGTTGGCTTAAGCAGTTACCATGCGAAAAGATATCCGCACCAATTTAGTGGAGGGCAGCGTCAGCGGATTGGAATTGCGAAGGCATTGATGACAAGACCGAAGCTGATCATTGCGGATGAACCCGTATCAGCCCTCGACGTTTCGATTCAGGCCCAGGTTCTCAACCTAATGAAGGACATTCAAAAGGAATTTCAGCTTACGTACATATTTATTGCACATGATTTAGGGGTTGTACGACATATTAGTGATCGTGTGGGAGTGATGTATTTAGGCAGATTGATAGAGTTAGCAGAAAGTGAAGAGCTTTACGAAAATCCAAAACATCCCTATACAAAAGCACTTCTTTCAGCAGTACCGGTACCTGATCCTGATGTAAAAAAGAAAACCTTTTTAATAGAAGGGGAGCTTCCAAGCCCTGCCAATCCACCATCAGGGTGTGCATTTCATACGCGATGCGTTGAGTGTATGGATATTTGTAAATCTACCAGACCAGAGGAACACAATCTTAATGGTCATTATGTGGCATGTCACTTATTTAATAGGTGAAATGAAACGTTAATGATAAAAAAAAAATCACAGGGGGTAAAAAATGAACATGAAAAGAACCACATTTAAAATGTTGCTGATTTCCTTGCTAGCTATTAGTATGTTCCTAGTAGGATGCAGCAACAATTCAAAGGAAACAGGTGGAAAAAAGGAGACTCCAGGAACATCTAATGAAGGCGGTTCCAAGAAGGATACGCTTGTTTATGGCCGCGGCGGAGATTCCACTTCCCTGGACCCGATTACTACGACTGAAGGGGAAGCCTATAAAGTAACAATTAACATTTATGAAACATTGTTAAATTACGGGGATCAGGATACCACGATTAATCCAGGGCTTGCGGAAAAATGGGATGTATCTGACGATTATTTAAAGTATACCTTCCATCTTCGCAAAGGTGTTAAATTCCATGATGGCACTGATTTTAATGCAGATGCAGTTGTCTATAACTTCAATCGCTGGATGAACGGGAATGACGAGCAATTCCCTTACTATTCGATGTTTGGCGGCTATAAGAAAGATGAAGGGCACGTAATTAAAGAAGTTAAAGCAGTTGATGAAAATACCGTAGAATTTGATTTGAAAAGGCCGCAAGCTCCGTTCCTTAAAAACATAGCGATGTCTGCGTTTGGGATTGCCAGCCCAGCGGCTATAGAGAAGTATGGCGATGATTTTAGGAACAACCCTGTCGGTACTGGTCCATTCAAATTCGTCGAATGGAAACAAAACGACAAGATTGTCCTTGAGAAAAACCCGGATTATTGGCAAAAAGGTCTGCCAAAGTTAAACAAACTTATTTTCCGTGTTATTCCAGAAAATGCTGCTCGTCTTAACGCTCTGGCAAAAGGCGAGATCGATGTGATGGACGGTTTGAACAATTCTGATGAGGATACCGTTAAGAATAACCCAGATCTTCAAGTAATTGAACGTCCGTCTAATAACATTGGATATATTGGCTTGAATACAACGAAAAAACCTTTAGATAATAAGCTTGTCCGTCAAGCGATTAACCATGCAGTTGATAAGAAAACAATTATTGATGCGTTTTACGGCGGAAAGGCTCTTCCAGCCAAGAACCCATTGCCTCCTTCTATTGAAGGATATAACGATGCAATTGAAGAATACACATATGATCTAGAAAAAGCGAAAGCATTATTGAAAGAAGCAGGGGTAGAAAAAGGATTTGAAATAGACCTATGGGCAATGCCTGTTGCACGCCCATATATGCCTGAAGCACAAAAGGTCGCAGAGGTTATCCAAGAAAGTTTAAGCAAAATTGGAATTAAAGCAAATATCCAATCGGTCGACTGGGCTACTTATTTAGAAAAGGCAAGAAAAGGAGAGTTTGGCATCTTTATGCTAGGCTGGACAGGTGACAATGGAGACCCTGATAACTTCATCTATACATTGCTTGATAAAGACAGTATTGGAAGCAATAACTACGCACAATACAGCAATGATGAGCTGCATGACATTTTAATTGAAGCACAAACCGAAGCAGATCAAGCTAAACGCAATGAACTGTATAAGAAAGCTCAAGAAATCATCCATGAAGACGCACCATGGGTTCCACTTGTTCACTCAACACCATTATTGGCTGCAGCTAAAGACGTACAGAACTACTTGCCGCACCCAACCGGTTCTGAGAGCCTGCTCAAAGTTGAATTTAAATAATCACAGGAGAAAGGGGGGGTAACTTTGCCTCCCCTTTTGTTAACAAAGTTGAAATTATTTTAAAGAAGAGGTGATTAAGCTGCTTACGTATACAGCTAGACGAATATTTTCGTTAATTCCCGTCTTACTCGGTATGACTCTCATTGTTTTTGCTATTATTCATGCCATTCCAGGGGATCCTGCGCAGGTAATTCTTGGGCAAAGAGCAACTGCGCAGGCAATTGCGGAAGTAACCAAACAATTAGGTTTGGACAAGCCTTGGTACATACAATACTTTGATTATCTTAACAATCTCATTCATGGAGATTTGGGTAATTCTCTAAGGACGAGAGGACCTATTAATGAAGAAATATGGCCATATTTGACAGCAACGGCTGAATTAACACTCGTGGCGATGATTATTGCCATCATTATAGGGGTAAATGCAGGTATAATTAGTGCATGGTTTTCTAAATCATGGTTTGATTATGTAGCAATGGTATTGGCCTTAATTGGTGTATCCATGCCAATTTTTTGGTTAGGTTTAATGGAGCAATGGGTTTTTTCTATTGAATTAGACTGGCTTCCAACGACTGGAAGAGAAAATGTAAGGGATCCCATCACAGCAATTACCAATTTCTATTTGATTGATACACTTATACAAGGAAGGATGGATCATTTTATCACCGCTATTAAGCATCTGGTGATGCCTAGTGTTGCACTTGCGACCATTCCGATGGCGATTATCGCGAGAATGACTCGCGCCACGATGTTGGAGGTAATGAAGTCGGATTATATTCGTACAGCCAGGGCAAAGGGTTTGAGAATGTTTTGGGTTGTGTATAAGCACTCATTAAAAAATGCGATTATTCCAGTTCTTACGGTAATCGGTTTACAGACTGGCCTTTTATTGGGAGGAGCGATCCTGACAGAGACTATCTTCAGCTGGCCAGGGATTGGACGGTATTTATATGATGCGATTACTTTTCGTGATTATCCTGTCATCCAGTCCGGAATTTTAATTATTGCCGCTATCTTTGTATTAATAAATTTAATTGTGGATCTATTGTATGTCTTGGTCGATCCTAGAATTAAATATTCGAAATAAGGGAGGTAACAGCAGTGGCAGAGGTTGCAAAAAATCCAGCAGAAATTACCATGACCCCCATCCAAGAAAAACTGACACCTCCGTGGAAGGAGGCATGGCAGTCCTTTTATAAAAATAAATTGGCGGTTATTGGCTTAGGTATTGTTCTCTTTTTTATCGTAATCGCGCTTGTTTCCCCGTGGATTGCTCCATATAGTTTTAAAGACCAGATAATGGCTGAACGGATGCAGGCGCCTTCGAGCAAACATTGGTTCGGGACAGATGATTTTGGCCGGGATATTTTTTCACGAGTGTTGTACGGTGCGCGTATTTCTCTGTGGGTTGGTTTCTTCTCTGTTTTAGGTTCAGTGGTAGTGGGAACGACTCTTGGCATTGTGGCAGGATACTATGGCCGCTTTGTGGACACCTTAATCTCCCGTATTTTCGATATTATGCTTGCTTTCCCAAGTATTCTATTGGCTATTGCGGTTGTTGCAATATTGGGTCCTTCATTACAAAATGCACTTATTGCGATTGCTGTGATCAATATTCCGAATTTTGGGAGATTAGTCCGTTCAAGGGTCCTAAGTGTAAAACAAGAAGAGTATATAATGGCAGCTAAAGCGATTGGAATGAAAGATGCCCGGATTCTCCTTCGCCATATTTTGCCGAATAGTATTTCGCCAGTGATCGTTCAAGCAACTTTGGCCATTGCAACCGCAATAATTGAGGCGGCAGCACTTGGATTTCTTGGAATGGGCGCAACAGCCCCAACGCCTGAGTGGGGGAAAATGCTTGCTGATTCTAAAAACTATATTACAAATGCCCCTTGGACATTATTTTTTCCAGGTATGGCGATTATGCTGACAGTGCTCGGATTCAACTTAATGGGAGATGGCTTAAGAGATGTTCTTGATCCGAAAATGAAGCAATAAAAGAAGAGACTCTATTTAGAGTCTCTTCTTTTATTTGTTCCTAAAATACTGAATATTTTTTGTAAAAGCGAGAAAGAACGAGAATGTGCTCAAAAAACGAAGGAAAGTGTACTTTATAAAGGATTAATGTTTGTATTTCCAACTTTAATAATTTATAAAAAGGATTTATACTTTTAGTAGGGTGTTCGTTATAAAGGATAATAGAGCCCTCAATAAAAAATATCGTTATTTTTACTATCATCAGACTAGTAACTACTTAAATTTGAGGTGAGGTGAATCGAAAGCCTTAATAGGTATATATGTAATGCCTAACTAGTAGAATGCAAGTGAGATGGCGGAAGGTTTAATATTTACGCAATTTACAAAAATAGAGGAGGAAACAAAGTGAGTATAAAGAAAAAACTTGGCTTAGGCTTAGCTTCAGCAGCATTAGGATTATCTTTAATTGGCGGGGGTACATATGCATATTTTAGTGATACTGAAGTAACGCATAATACATTCGCAGCAGGTACATTGGATTTATCAGTTGATCCCGGCGTGCTTGTTAACCTTAAAGATCTTAAACCTGGCGATACGATGGTACGTGATTTCAAATTAGCCAATAAAGGCTCCTTGAAAATCAAAGACGTAAAATTAAAGACAGACTATTCTGTTGTTGATGCCAAAGGTGATAACGGCGCGGTAGATTTCGGGAAACACATTATGGTTAGATTCTTATGGAATTGGGACAAAGAAAATGAACCTATCTTTGAAACTACGCTGGCAGACTTGAAAGCAATGAGTCCAGACCTTGTTCAGAAGAGTGTTCTAGATCCATTCTTTAAAAAGAATAGCGGTCTTAATCCTGGTGAAGAAAATGACCTTTGGGTTCAGTTTGACTTCGTTGATAATGGTAAGGACCAAAATGTATTGCAAGGAGATACTCTTAAACTTGATTGGACGTTTATCGCCTCTCAAATGGCTGGGGAAGCAAAATAAGAAATCTATATGATCATTGCCAACTATTATTAATTCACAGCTATTTCAGAAACGGATTCAGGAAAGTCAGCAACTGTTTCTAGTACTGTTAAAGCGTATAGCTAAAAATAAATCAATTTCATTAAAAAGAAGGTGTACCCCATTTGGTTCATCTTCTTTTTTGTAATTTCCTAATGACAGTATTATCGGAAAATATAGAGTAATGTAGAAATAACTCAACATAAGAAGTAATTTGTGCTTTATTAAGAAAAAATAGCTTTATTTGCAAGTTTAAAAACATAGTAAATTAGTTTATACTAAAACTTGTTGGTTCTTAATAAAATTATTATATAACCTCAATAAAGAACAATAGCTACTATCATCGATTAGTAACTATTTTGTTTCTTAAAGAGTTTTCAAAATTAAAAGTGAGGTGATGAAAGCTAAATATGGTTGCATGGGTATAAATCTGTTGAACAAAAGAGAGGGCGGGATGTGTTTTTTTAACTAGATTTAAGAGAAATAGGTAACAGAAGTGAGAATGAAGGAATAGCAACAGCAGAATTAGGAAAATCGCTATTGACAAGAGTACATAATGCATTTTTCAACTGATCATGCGGTAATCATAATACATTTGAAGCTAATCCATCTATCATCATTAATAGAATAATATTGCTAGGAGGGCGGGAAAATTGAAGGTTAATAAGAAAATAATCTCTTCTGCTTTGGCTCTATCCGTAGTACTCGGTACATTCACTACAGGAATTTCAACCCCAACTGCTCATGCAAACGATGTTCAGGAACTAAAGATTCAATATAATGACGAGTATTTAACTCCATCCTATATTGTGGAAAATTGGGCTCCAAAAACGAAAAAGGGGTTAAGCAAGAAAGATATTGCTTTTGCTTATCTAGGGGAGAACAGCGGGAAGTTTAAACTAACGGGTGACGTGAGAAACCACTTTAAAGTGACACAAGAACAAGCCGATAAAAAAACAGGCACCTATCACTTTAGGTTGATTGAGCAGTATAAAGGAATCCCTGTTTTTGGCACTGATTCAACAATAGCCTTGGACAAAAATGATAATGTAACTTCTTTCTTCGGTGAGGTTGTACCTAATCTGGAAAAGGAAAATATCGATACAGTAGCGGCTATTTCTAATAGTGATGCTATTAAACTAGCTAAAGAAGCAATTGAAAAGAAAATTGGCAAAGTAGATCAGTATGATGGTGACGTGACAACCGAACAATTTATCTATGAATTTGAGGGTAAGTTCTACAACACTTATCTTGTAAAAGCTTCCACGGTAGAACCTAAGGTGGGCTACTGGCACTATTTCATTGATGCTACAAACGGAAATATTGTCGATCGATACAATGCCTCTGATGAAGTTATCGCGTTCGGTAATGGGGTGTTTGGCGACAAGCAGATGTTTGAAGCCCAATTTATTGACGGAATATATGGACTCAACGATACGACAAGAGGAAAAGGAATCGTCACAAATGACGCAAAGAACGCAAACAAAATGGTAACAAGTCCTAGTAAAATGTTCACAGATGGAGCAGCAGTAAATGCCCATGCATTTGGACAGATGACATACGACTATTATCTAAAGACTTTTGATCGTAATTCAATTGACGATAAAGGATATAAATTAATCTCTGCAGTCCACGTAAATAACAACTGGAATAACGCATCATGGAATGGAAGACAAATGTCATATGGTGATGGCGATGGAATCGCTTATCACAATTTTGCCGGCGGATTAGATGTTGCTGCGCATGAGTTAACTCATGGAGTAACTGAACATACTGCAAATTTAATCTATTCAAACGAATCCGGTGCCCTTAACGAATCCATGTCCGATATATTTTCTAAAATGGTTGACAGAAATGATAATGAATGGCTAATTGGAGCGAAGATTGTAAAAGATGGCAGAAAAGCACTTCGTTCAATGAGTAATCCTGCCGAAATCGTGGATACCAGAACTGAAAGCGGTTTCTCCCCTGATCATTGGAGCAAGCGCTATATCGGTACGCTGGATAATGGCGGCGTTCATATCAATAGCAGTATCAATAATAAGGCTGCCTATTTGATCTCAGAAGGCGGCAAGCACTACGGTGTAACCGTTAAGGGTGTCGGCCGTGAAGCAACAGAGCAAATTTATTACCGTGCCCTAACCAAATATTTAACAGCTAGATCCAACTTTACGATGATGAGACAAGCTGCTATACAGGCTGCGACAGATTTATATGGTGCTAGTTCCAAGGAAGTTAAAGCTGTCCAGCAAGCATATACGGCTGTAGGTGTGAATGATTCAACAACTAAAATTGAACTCGACAACGGGATGACAAAGCCTATTTACTCTACTGACGATGCAATAGTCGAGAATCTGTTTGTTGAAACTACGGTAGACAGTGATCGTGACGGAAGACGTGACAAAATTTCAATTCAAGTGATGAGACCTAAAACGGAGCCAGGCATTAAAGTTCCAGCCATTTACGAGATTAGTCCTTATCGCTCTGGAATCTTAAACGTGCCTGTCTATAATGTTGATGTCGAACTTACACCTGTACCTGGACCGGATGGTCAAAGTGGAGGCAAACCTAATGCTCGACCAGCAAACCTCGGAACAATTGGAAATTATTATGTTCCTAGAGGATATGCAGTCATCCTAGCTGAGAGTATCGGAACAGGAAAGTCAGAGGGCTGCCCAACTACTGGTGATGAAAATGAGACTCTCGCTGCAAAATCAGTCATTGACTGGTTGAATGGCAGTGCGAAAGCATATACAGCCGATGGAAAGGAAGTTACCGCTGAATGGTCGACTGGAAACGTTGGGATGACAGGTACTTCTTACAACGGAACATTGCCAAACGCAGTTGCTACTACTGGTGTTAAAGGATTAAAGACAATTATCCCCATCTCGGCAATCAGCAGCTGGTATGATTATTACCGTGCAAATGGCGCTGTAATCGCTCCTGGAGGTTATCAAGGGGAGGACGCTGACAATATGGCAGCAGCTGTATTGACAAGGAAGATGCCTGAAGTCTGCCATAAGATTATTGATGAATTTACAGTGGGATTAGACAGGAAATCGGGCGATTATAATAGCTTCTGGGATAAACGTAATTTTGTCAAAGATGCAAAAAATATCAAGGCGAGTGTTTTTATTGTCCATGGCCTTAGTGATTGGAATGTGAAGACGAAACATTTCGACCAATGGTGGAAAGCACTTGAACAAAATAATGTGCAACGGAAGATGTGGCTCCACCAAGGTGGCCACGGAGGTACGACGACAAACAATTGGAAACAAAACGAAAATAAATGGTTTGATTATTGGTTATATGGAGTTGACAACGGAATTATGGATGAACCAGCCGTCGATGTTCAACGTGAGGATAAAACGTGGCAGAAACAATCTAATTGGCCAGAGGCTACTGCCGTTCCCGTTAAACTGCAATTGGGCTCGGTTGAAGGGAGTTCTGCAGGCGTATTAAGCAGCTTGCCGCTTGCTGACAAACCAAATGAGAAAAAATCTTTGATTGATGACCCGAAGAAAAAAGCGACTACTTTAATTACAAATCCTGATGTGGAAAATCCGAATCGTCTTGTCTATTTGACTCAAGCACTTACAGAAGATGTACGAATCAGCGGTACACCTTTCGTAAGCTTAAAGGCAAGCATTGACCGTCCAGTTTCAAACTTGACTGCTCTGCTTGTTGATTATAGTGGTTCTAAAGCCACGATTATTACACGTGGATGGATGGACCCACAAAACTTACATGGTTCTGATCGTTCGGAAAGGCTTGTCCCTAATCAAGAATATACATTTAAATGGGACATGCAGCCGGAAGATTACGTATTTAAAAAAGGAAGCAAGATCGGTCTGGTTATTCTCGCCACTGATTACGATTATACCCAACGTCCTACCGGTGGAACAAAAATCACTATAACACCGACAAGCAGTGAATTTATTTTACCGATTGTCGGTGGTATTAAAAAGTAGATTTTGAAATTAAGAGGTAAAAGAGTTAGATAGCAAGATTTTTTATATGAGGTACTAAGATTTCCTAGTTCATGAATTGAGTCGACATAATATCTCACCAGTCCTTACTCTTAAGTTAGATTTATCTAGTGGCTGGTGAGAGTATATCATAAAAATTTTGCTAAAGAAGTTAATCGAATCATAGACTTGTTAGAGGAGCGAGAATATGAAAATTTACAAGAAAGTGGTTTCTAATGGTTTTGCCCCGTCCGTTGTACTCGGGACATTTTCTACGGTTGGTTCGCTTGCCACTACTCTGGAAATTGAGGCCCTGTGTCCAAAGATTGAACCTATTGATGGACAGATGACACCTTCGTTGTTTGTAGAAAACAGGGCGCCGGAATCGAAAAAAAAGCATGAGTAAGAAAGACATAGTCTTTGCCTATCTTAAAAAGAAAAGCCCTAAATTGCAATTAAACCACTTTAAAGTGATAGAAGAACAGGCTGATAAAAAAACGGGAACTCACCACTTTAGATTGATTCAGCAATATAAGGGTATCCCTATTTATGCCTCTGATATAACAGTTGCATTAGACAAAAATGATAATGTAATGGCATTCTTTGGTGAGGTATTACCTGACCTTGATGATAAAGACATCAATAAAGTTGCAGCTATTTCTGACAAGGAAGCTATTAAAATAGCGAAAGAAGCGATTGAAAAGAAAATTGGAAAAGTAAAACAGTATGATGGCGATGTGACCGCCGAGCAATATATCTATGAATTTGAGGGTAGGTTCTACAACACTTATCTCGTAAAAGCCTCAACGGTAGAACCCAAGGTAGGCTACTGGCACTATTTCGTTGATGCCACTAACGGAAACATTGTGGATAACTATAATGCCGCGGAAGCGTTTGATTAGAGGGACTTCAATAACAAGCAAAGCATGAAATGGTGATTCCTAGTACCAAGTAGATGGTTCCACTTAGGACATCTTCTTTTTAATAATTATGGTAGAAGGGCCTAACATAGCTCCTTTGACTAGAAATAAAATGTTCTTTGTTGCGTAGTATCATTAAGTCTAAGAACGAGGAAATAGAATATTTTTAGGGAAAATATTCTCATTAATATGCTAGTAGTCCCAATAATAATTTCAATAGTAATAGAATAAAAGATTTGAATTCGCATTTTTCGGAAAATAGAGAAAAAGGGAGAAATAATTCGATAATCGGAGAAAAAGGTTCTTTTTAAAGTATAAACGGTCATATTTGCAAGTTTGAAATCTTAGTAACCTAGTTTATACTAAAATCAATTGTTCTCCATTGAGAATTAATATAACCTCAATTAAGAATAATTAAAGTTGTGTTTCTAATACCAGATTAGTAACTAGTTAGTTCCTACTTTAGTTACAATCAAACCCTTTAATTAAAAAGTGAGGTGAGTTATTGCACTAAAGAACGAAAGATTTTGGGAACGACTCATTGATCATCAGGGATGCGGAAATATTTTTAAAGGAAAAGATGAAGAGGAGGAAATAAAGTGGGTATTAAGAAAAAACTTGGTTTAGGCTTAGCTTCGGCAGCACTCGGACTATCATTAATCGGCGGGGGTACATATGCATTCTTCAGTGATACAGAAGTAACGCATAATACATTTGCTGCAGGCACATTGGATTTATCTGTTGATCCTGGTGTGATTGTTAACCTTAAGGATCTTAAACCTGGCGATACGATAATGCGTGATTTCACTTTGGCTAATAACGGCTCATTGAGAATCAAAGATGTGCAATTAAAAACTGCCTATACCGTTACTGATGCCAAAGGTAATAACGGCGCGGAAGATTTCGGGAAACACATTATGGTAAGATTCTTATGGAATTGGGACAAAGAAAATGAACCTATCTTTGAAACAACGCTATCAGACTTAAAAGCAATGAGCCCTGATGTTGTTCAGAAGACTGTTTTAGATCCATTCTTTAAAAAGAATGGCGGGCTTGAACCTGGCGCAGTAAATGACCTTTGGGTACAGTTTGACTTCGTTGATAATGGTAAGGATCAAAACGTGTTCCAAGGAGACGCTCTTAATCTTGATTGGACATTTATCGCTTCTCAAATGCCTGGAGATGCAAAATAAGATAGTTATCTAACCTTTACCGGCTATTATTCATAGAATATAGAATTGTAGTCCTTGAAGATTCATCATCCAAATGAAATTTATTATGATATTACTTGGAGGGATAGTTAAATGAAAATAAATAAGAAAGTTATTTCCTCTGCTTTTGCTTTATCCATTGCACTTGGAACTTTTGCAACAAGTAGTTCAGCTGCAAGTCCGCAGGAACCACATGTCAAGTATAATGCGGAGTATGGAACACCTTCCTTTATGGGTGAAACTTGGGCCCCAAAAACGAAAAAAGGGTTAAGTAAGCGGGATGTTGCCTTTTCTTATCTTGAGGAAAATGGAAAAAAGTTTAAACTAAAAGGTGACATGAAGAAAAACTTTAAAGTAATACAAGAACAAGCAGATGAAAAAATTGGAACTCATCACTTTAGACTTATCGAGCAATATAAGGGAATCCCAATTTTCGGATCCGACTCAACGATTGCTTTAGATAAAAATGATAATGTGACCTCCTTCTTCGGCTCGGTAGTGCCTGATCTGGATGATCAAGGGATTAATACTGAGACTGCTATTTC
The DNA here is from genome assembly GCF_042885335.1 of Neobacillus sp. NPDC058068. NCBI lineage: Bacteria > Bacillati > Bacillota > Bacilli > Caryophanales > Bacillaceae > Neobacillus > Neobacillus sp. NPDC058068. Next base: position 152,539 of record NZ_JBHVSI010000012.1, read on the forward strand.
CAATGCTGAAGCTATCAAAATAGCAAAAGCAGGTATAGAAAAGAAAATTGGCAAGGTTGACCAATATGATGGTGACTTTGATGTTGAACAGTTTATCTATGAACATGATGGCGCTTTCTATAACACTTATCTAGTAAAAGTGTCTACTGTTGAACCTAAGGTTGGTTATTGGCATTATTTCATTGATGCTACAAACGGAAATATTGTCGATCGATACAATGCATCTGATGAAGTCATCGCATTTGGTAACGGAGTGTTTAACGACAAGCAGATGTTTGAAGCCCAATTCATTGATGGGGTATATGGACTCAACGATACGACTAGAGGAAAAGGGATCGTCACCAATGACGCAAAGAATGCAAATAAAATGGTAACGAGCCTAAGTAAAATGTTTACAGATGGGGCAGCAGTAAATGCCCATACATTTGCACAAAAGACATACGACTATTATCTAAAGACCTTTGAGCGTAATTCAGTCGATGATAAAGGATTTAAATTGATATCTGCTGTCCATGTAAATAACAACTGGAATAACGCATCATGGAATGGAAGACAAATGTCGTATGGTGATGGTGATGGGGTTAACTATTACAATTTTGCCAGCGGATTAGACGTTGCTGCGCATGAGTTGACTCATGGAGTAACGGAGCATACAGCCAATTTAATCTATTCATATGAGTCCGGTGCTCTAAACGAATCTATGTCTGATATCTTTGCTAAAATGGTTGACAGAGATCCAGAATGGCTAATTGGAGAGAAGCTTATTAAATCTGGACCTAATAGAGCACTTCGTTCTATGAGTAATCCGGCTGAAATTATCGACACTAGAACTGCAAGCGGTTACTCGCCAGACCATTGGAGCAAGCGCTATATTGGCACATTAGATAGTGGCGGCGTTCATATCAACAGCAGTATTAATAATAAAGCTGCTTACCTGATTTCGGAAGGCGGGACCCATTACGGTGTTACAGTGACTGGGGTAGGGCGTGACACAACAGAACAAATCTATTACCGTGCCCTTACAAAATATTTAACAAAAAGCTCAAACTTCTCTATGATGAGATCCGCAGCCATTCAAGCTGCGACAGACTTATATGGAGCTAGCTCAAAAGAAGTTAAAGCTGTACAACAAGCGTATACAGCTGTTGGTGTTAATTAATTATGCAAAAAAGAGGGTGTCTCAAACTTAACCATTTGGGGCATCCTCTTATTTCGGAAAAAGAGTTCTGCACGTGCTATGATAATGTCTAGCAAAATAGTAGTTTAAATTTTATATTGGAGGTTTAGACAATTGAAATTAAACAAAAAAGTGATTTCCTCTACTTTGGCTCTGTCCGTTGCCCTTGGGACGTTCGCTACAGCTGGTTCAACCGTAAGTGCACAGGAATCAAAGATTCAGTATAGTTCTGAGTATGGTACCCCTTCCTTCATCGGTGAAACCTGGGCTCCAAAAACAAAAAAAGGTCTAAGCAAAAGAGATATTGCCTTTTCTTATCTCACAGAGAATAGCCAAAAGTTTAAACTTAAAGGGGACATGAAAAACCACTTTAAAGTTAAAGAAGAAAATGCGGACCCAGGAACAGGAACTCACCACTTTAGGCTTGTTGAACAATATAAGGGAATTCCTATATTTGGTTCTGAATCTACCTTAGCCTTGGATAAAAGCGATAATGTTACATCATTCTTCGGCGAGGTTGTGCCAAATCTCGACGATAAAAATATCAATATTGATGCTGCTATTTCCAAAAATGAAGCGATTGAAATAACTAAAGAAGCTATTGAAAAGAAAATTGGCAAGGTAGACCAATACGATGGTCCAATTAATGCGGAACAGTTTATTTATGAACATGATGGAACGTTTTATAATACTTACCTTGTCAAAGCCTCTACTAGCAATCCCAAGGTTGGATACTGGCATTACTTCATTGATGCAATAAATGGAAATATTGTGGATCATTATAATGCAGCACAGGATTTAAGTGCATTTGGAATGGGGGTACTTGGTACAAAACAGCTGTTGGATGTTCAATTTATTGATGGATTGTATGAGCTTCGTGGGTTTTCACGTGGAAAGGGTATTATCACATATGATCAGTCAAGCGGAAAAAATGTCCTTGTCACAAGCTTGTCTAAATCTTTTCATGATGGAGCTAGTGTGGATGCACATGGAAATGCAATGAAGACCTATGATTATTTTAAAAACACATTTGGGCGTGATTCTGTCGATAATAAAGGGCAACAATTGATTTCTGCTGTACATGTTGGTGATAAATGGAATAATGCATCATGGAATGGTGTACAAATGTCGTATGGCGATGGTGATGGAATCACACGGGCATTTTATTCAGCAGCATTGGATGTGGCAGCCCATGAGATGGCCCACGGGGTTACTCAACATACAGCCAATTTAACCTACCGAAATGAATCCGGAGCATTGAATGAATCCATGTCTGACATATTTGGCGCAATGGTGGACAGAGATAACTGGCTAATCGGCGAGAACGTTGTAGTAAATAAAGATGAAAAAATCGCGATTCGTTCCATGAGTAATCCTGCTGAAATTGTTGATGTGAGAACAGAAAGCGGCTATTCTCCTGACCATTGGAGTAAAAGATATATCGGTACCTTAGATAGCGGCGGAGTTCACATCAACAGCAGTATTAATAACAAGGCAGCATATCTTATATCTGATGGGGGAACCCATTATGGTGTAACCGTAAAGGGTGTTGGCCGGGAAGCAACAGAGCAAATCTATTACCGTGCTCTATCGTTATATTTAACACAAAGTTCAAACTTTAAAATGATGAGACAAGCTGCCATCCAAGCCGCCACAGATTTATATGGAGCTAGCTCCAATGAAGTTAAAGCTGTCCAAGCCGCTTACACTGCAGTAGGAATCGATTAATATTTAGCAGGGTGTCCTATGAATTTTTGGACACCTTCTTCTATCAAAGTTCTAATATGGACGATAGAGCTAGGGATATAATCCCATTGTATAACTTGAACATAGGAAGAAGAGATTCACTTACATAGAATTATTTTTACTATTTAGTGAAATGATAAATTAATAGAAAATCCTAAATATTAAGAAAAACGGAGTATATTCAAGAAAACGAACGAAAACGATAGTTTATAAAGAACAAATGGATGAATTTGAACTTTTCCAAAATAATACTGATGAAATAAACTAAGATTAATTGTTCTTTATATAAAATAATTACAATTAGAGAAAAAACGAAGTCCGTGAGGAGGGGTTCAGATACGATACAGAACATTAGGGATATTTTGGAGGAAAATAAATTCAACTTGGATAGTTGTTAAACTGTTAGCCGGATTCTATTTATTTTTGTGGGCCCTTGTTCCTGTTACTGGTAAGACAAATGCTTCTTTTTCTCATACTAGTACTGTAAGTGGAGTAATACAGGCAGGAACTTGGGAGAGTCAAGATAATTTAGGTTGTTCAGATAATCACGGTCATGGGGATTGCAGTAAATTAAAGTTTACAGATGAAAAATTTGATGGTCAAAAAATATACGTATCCCTCAAGAACTCCGGGGCCGATATGAAAACAAGTGGGAAGTATGAGATTTATTTTATTGAAAAGGGTAACCCGAAAAATGGAAGCAAGATTTCAGAAACTCTACCATTTAATCCGATTTTAAAAGATCAAGAACTATTATTAGCTTTTACACCAACTAAAAGTGGATTCTACATGTTTAAGATGATTGACGAAGATCATCCAGGAAAGGGTGTGCAGGAACTCTGGAGTGGGAAAATTGAAGTCCGTATAAAAGACAAGATAAATTCTTTAAGTGAGATCCATGAGAATGGTAACACTGAAAAACAGGAAAAAACAAACATTTCGATAGAAAATAATTATGAATCTAGTAAAGTCGAAAATGAGTTATCCGAAGACAGTGTAGATAAAGAAGGACATACTTAAAGTTTTTATTAGAGGAAATTGAGGCGCTTACTAATTGATTACGTTTCATTTATTAAAAATGAAAAGGTAGGTGAAAAGCATGAAAAAGATTTTGAAAGTAGTTAGCAACTTAATTACATTAGTTTTATTTTTAAATTTGGTCCTTATGGCTTTTCTTGTAATCTCCTCAAAAGCATCTAAAGGAGAGACCCAGCTCTTTGGATATCAGCTAAAAGCCGTCTTATCCGGTTCAATGGAACCGACTTTTCTAACCGGGTCTATTATCGGGGTAAAACCACTAAACTCGGAAGCAAGAAGCAAGCTTAAAAAAGATGATATTATTACATTCAAAACAAATGAAGGAATTCTAGTAACTCATAGAATTATGGGTGTTACAGAAAGTGGACAAAATATTCTATATGTAACCCAAGGTGATAACAACAATGCTTCGGATAAGGATCCAGTTTTATCTGATAATGTTGTCGCTATCTATTCGGGATTTACCATACCTTATATTGGATACTTCATTAACTTTGCTCAATCAAAAGAAGGCACTGCCCTCTTGCTCATTGGCCCAGGTATTTTGCTACTAGGTTATGCAACTTTTATTATCTACCGCGGACTAAAAGAACTTGATGTGAAAACTAAAAATTTGGAAAAGAAAGAGGATATAGTTTAGTTTCAATGAAAATTATTCATTATTGTAGGGGAACAACTTAGTGAGGAGATAAATATATAGAGCAGAAGAAGATAGAGTGAAGAACGATCTGGACATTTGGAGTTATAAGAGGCACATTACGATGTAATGTGCCTCTTTAAAATATACTATTATTTTGATTTTTATTTTTTCGTAGTTTCTTTTTCAGAATCCTTCTTTAAAAGCGCATCGAAGGTTTTCTTTAAATCATTATCCTTTACATTTATATTTGAGTTTTTTAAAACTTTACTAATGACCTCACTTGGGTTTCCGTGTTCTAATACATATTTTTTCTCAAGCTCTTTTTTTACTTCTTCAAAAGATTCTTTTTCTTTTTTATCCGTTAATTGAATAATATGCCATCCATGAATAGTATGAACAGGGTCACTAATTTCATCTTTTTTTAATTTATATGCTACTTTTTCGAATTCAGGAACCATGTCACCTGCTCTAAACCAACCTAAGTCTCCGCCCCAAACAGCAGTTGGGTCGTCATTTGAATATTCTTGGGCTAATTTTTCAAATGAACCGCCATTATCAAGTTTCGTTTTAACTTCCTTTGCGGTTTCTTCATCTGGAACTAAAATATGGCTGGCTCTAATCTGTGGCTGCCAGTCTTCATAGTATTTTTTTAAGTCTTCATCTGATATTTTTAAATCCTTCTTAGCAGCCTGTTCCATTAGGAGACTCAATTTTATTCCTTTTTTATAGTTTTCAAATGTTTTATATTGGCTTTGTTGAATTGCCTGCTCGAACTGATCTCCCATCTTTTCTTTATCTTTATTAATAGCATCATTTACTTCTTTGTCACTTACTTTAAAATCTTTAGAAAGAATTTTGGTTAAAACAATTGATTGAAGTGCTTCTCCTACTTGATCGCCATAACCAGCCTTTAATTCAGCTAATAAGTCTTCTTCTGTTACACTCCCAACTTTTGTTTCGGCAACAATTTTCCCGGTTGGAGTACTACTACAGCCGGAAAAAGTTAACAATCCGGCAGCCATTGACATAACAAGAATTGTTTTTTTCATATAAATAATGCACCTCTCTACTGATTTACTCTAGTATTTTGTTTATATAACTACTGTATCATAAAACGAACGATTGTAAAACAAATATTAACAATATTAGAAATTTTATAATATTTTTAGATATTTTTTTAAAATAAATGGGGGAATTTGTCATATGGTAAAATTTATTGTATGTTATTAAGAATATAAAAAATAACCTGTATTCCGGAAATTATACTTAAACATTTTCAGTTTTAAAGGGGAGTATTATCTTGTCAAAAATGTTGATAAGGAATAAACTCAAATAATAATATAAATAGAGATTGCTTTTCTTTCGGGAGTGGGAATGCGTTGGAAAATAAATGTAAAAAAAATATACTATTAATAGGGTTTATGGGTGTTGGGAAGACAACGATTGGGAAACTTCTAGCCCAAAAATTAAATCGTAAATTTATTGATATTGATGAAGAAATTGAAAGAGAATTCGATATGCCCGTATCACAGATTTTTAAAAACATTGGTGAAAAGGCATTTAGAGAAAGAGAAAAAGAATTAATAGCAAGCCTAACCGAAAAGCAGCTTAAGATTATTTCTGTAGGTGGCGGCGCTTTTTTACAGCAAGAAATCAGACAGCTGTGTTTAGCATCCTCCATTGTTATTTTCCTTGATCTATCCTTTGAGGGTTGGAAGGATAGAATAGATTTAATTATTGTCAGCCGCCCTGTGTTACATGGAAAGTCAATCGAGGAAATGGAAAAGCTTTTTTATAACAGACAAGAAATTTATGCTAATCACCACCTGAAGATTGCATCTGACAACAAGGATGCAGAGGAAATAGCTGATGAGATTGTACGTAAATTAATAGTGGATGTTGATATTTTGTGTTATTGAGAAGGTGAGGAAGTTAATGAAAAAAACTCTAACAGTCAGAGGGCTGACCATCGGTGAAGGGGCGCCAAAAATTTGTGTTCCAATGGTAGGGGCAACTCTATCGCAACTAAAGGAAGAAGCTGTCTACCTAAAAACTCTAGATTTAGATATCGTTGAGTGGCGTGTGGATTTTTTTGAACATGTAGAAGATATGGAGGAAGTTAAGACAGCATTGGGAGAAATCCGTGCAATCCTGGCTGACACACCACTTATCTTTACATTCCGCAGCGCAAGGGAAGGCGGCGAAAAGGAAATCAGTCCCGATTATTACTTTGAACTAAATAAGTTAATCGCTGAATCCGGACATGTAGATATTATTGATGTTGAGCTATTTAATGACGAAAAGGAGATAAATACACTCATTGAAATAGTGCACGAACATAGCGTGTTTGCCGTTATCTCTAATCATGATTTTGATAGAACTCCGCCAAAGGATGAAATTGTTTCACGCCTAAGGAAAGCACAGGAATTAGGTGGAGATATTCCTAAGATTGCGGTGATGCCAAGAAGTTCATCAGATGTCTTAACCCTCTTAGACGCAACAAACACAATGAACGAACAATACGCAGACAGACCAATCATAACCATGTCGATGGCGGGCAAAGGGCTTATCAGCCGTCTAGCTGGTGAAATATTTGGTTCAGCTCTCACTTTTGGAGCGGCAAAGCAGACATCGGCCCCAGGACAAATCGATGTGGTCGAATTACGCAGGACAATTAACCTTTTACATTCAAATTTATAATCAATCAAAAAAGCACTCGCAGAGTGCTTTTTTGCATTAATAAACATGACAATTGTCACATGAACTTATTCTTCCAGTCACTATAAGGGCTACTTAATTTGGAATATGATTACATTAGAAAACGAAAAGGGAGTTGGAAGCATGTTACTCGAAGTGAACAATCTAATTAAACGATATGGTGATTTCCTTGCATTAGATCATATAACATTTGCTGTAAAAGAAGGAGAAATTTTCGGCTTGCTGGGACCAAATGGAGCTGGAAAAACAACGACTATCAGTATTGTCTCAAGCCTTACTCAGTATGATGGCGGGGAAGTAAAGTTTCTTGGAAAAGAAATCAAGCGGCATGAAATGGAAGTTAAGCAGGAGCTCGGAATCGTTCCACAAGAAATCGCCTTATTTGAAGACTTAACGGCCTATGAAAATCTGGATTACTTCGGGCGGCTTTACGGACTTAGAGGAAGTCTCTTAAAGGAAAGAATTGCTGAGGCCCTCTCGTTTACAGGGCTTTCCGATTGGCAAAAGGACCGGCCAAAGGGATTCTCCGGCGGGATGAAACGAAGATTAAATATCGCCTGCGCCATCTTGCATCATCCAAAGCTCATCATTATGGATGAACCAACAGTAGGAATTGATCCGCAATCAAGGAATCATATATTACAATCCATCAAAGAATTAAACAAAATGGGCTCGACGATTATTTATACCTCCCATTACATGGAAGAGGTAGAAGAGATATGCACGCGAGTGGCCATCGTCGACCATGGCAGGGTCATTGCCCAGGGAACAAAGGAAGAACTTACCGCGTTCGTTTCCACCGAGGAAAAATTGGTAATTGAATTATCTTCAGTCACTTACACAATCGTTGAACAGATAAAATCGATCTCTAGCATTCGCGAATGCAGTATCAAAGGAACTAGCTTAGAAGTGATTGGGAAAAAAGGAGAACATAACGTCAGTCGTGTGATTAATTTATTGTCGGAAGCAGGAATTGAAATTCTATCGTTGAATGTAGAGAAGCCAAGTTTAGAGGCTGTGTTCTTGACGCTAACTGGAAGGTCATTGCGAGATTAATAGGAGGAAGAGGGTAAATCAAATGAAAATATCGATGATAGCTTGGTATACATTCATTCGCAATGTAAGGGATGTAAAAGCGATGATTACATTTATTTTACTGCCAATTTTAATGATTTTGATTCTTGGAAAAGCGGCGGATAGTGCCTATACCCCAAAGAAAATCGATCCAGTAGTGGTTGGCTATTTCAGTAAAGATGACGGGCTGTTAAACAATTCCTTGAAAGAATTTTTTTCAGCAAAAGAAACCAGTTCAATATTAGAAGTGAAAAAAGTTAAAACGCTTGAAAGCGGCATGAATCAAGTTAAGTCCGGAAAGTTAAAAGGGTTAATCTATCTTGAAGATGGGATTTCAAACAATTTCCAAAATGGGAAGCAAGTGAAGATTAACTTTTACAGTAAAGAGAAAAACTCATACGTTCATCCAGTATTAGAAAGCTTTGTTCGAACCTTTAATATTGGAAACACACTTATCAAGATTAATGGGCAGCAAGTGCAGCCCAATTCTAACCCTTCGATAATTAAAGAAGTAAAAATAGTGACAGAAGGGAAAATACCGCGGGGAATTGATTATTATTCGCTGACAGGATTATTCCAATCTTTGTTGTTCGGAGCTATTTTTGGAATTTTTGCGATTACGAAGGATATGGGGAACCATACAAACCTACGAATGAATGCAGCTCCAATCCGTCCTAGTAAAATCATCCTGGGGAAATTAGCTGGGAGTACGGTTGTCTTGTACGGCATCTCCTTATTTATTTTTCTTGTCTCAAAATTTGCCTTTCAAGCAAATTGGAATGGCAGCTTATGGCTCATTCTACTAGTACTATTCTTGTTTTCTGCGATTGCAGTCGCCTTTGGAATGATTCTGGCGTATTTGACAAAAAGCACGATGGCATCAGCTTTAAGTATCCTTATTGTTGGCACTATTCTTACTTTAGTTGCTGGTGGATTTTCACGAATGGACGGAAAAGTAATTGAAATGCTCAGCTACCTTTCACCCAACACCTATGCGCAAAAGGCGTTATTTACCAATATTTATGATGGTACCTTCGCACAATCGAATATTCTCGGATTAGTAGTATATATGATTATTGTTGTTACCCTTACATTTATTACTGGAAGGAGGAGAATTGCATGACCATTTTCGTGAATTCTATAAAAAGAATTTTTCGCAATAAAGTTCAGATTTTCTTTATCTTGTTGTTTCCTCTTGCCTTTACGACGTTAGGATTTATTGGGCAGGAACCTGCAGTAAAAGTCGCTATAATTGATAAGGATCATACAGAATTTACAGCTGATTTATTCCGTAATTTAAAAACAAAAGCTGAAATCCGCCATGTGAAAGAGGAAGAAATAAACAACGATCTCAAAACATTAAAGGTTGATTATGTGGTTGTGATTGATAAGGGATTTACAGATAACCTCATTCAAGGAAAAAATGGAGGGATTACGAGTTACTCTGTTAAGGAGTCGAATTTCTCTAAGCCTGTAGGTGCATTATTAGAACAATGGCTTAATCATGCCATTATGGTTGCAGAGGCCGTCGATCATAATCCAGATTCCTTCTCCAAGGAATTTTCCAACTATGATCAGCATGGAGCGATTCAACTCAATCACAAATTAGCCGTTAATGAAGGAGCGGAAAGAACGAGATCGGTGTTGGGATATCTAATCATTTCGATGTTATACACTTCATTAATTGTAGGGTTATTTATAATATTTAATAAAAATAACCATACACTTTATCGAACGTTGACAGCACCTGTAAAAATTAAAACGTACATGCTTCAAATTGTTAGCAGCTTTCTATTTGTTTCGTTTATACAAATTTCCTTTGTCCTGCTGATCTTAAAATATGTTTACAAGCTGTACCTTGGTAGTGCCGGGCTTTCCATCTTTGTCTTGTTGCTTCTATTTTCACTAGTTTCTGTATCCTTTGGTGTGGCGATCAGTTCACTTTCAAAAAACACCGTTCAGGCCTGCTTAATTGGTATCTGTTTGGTAGCGCCGCTTGCAATGCTTGGTGGCGCCTACTTCCCACTCGACTTTGCGCCGGATGTCATCAAGACGTTAAGTAACTTCACACCGGTATCATGGGTTATACACGGAATTGAGAAGCTTTTGCATGGCGATTCCCTAACTTCTCTAGTAAAAGAAGTATCAATCCTATTAATGTTTTCAATTATTTTCTTCTTATTAGGAACATTTAGAAAGGCAGATATTGCTAAATAAATTATAATGAAGGAAAAGCTTAATGGCAGGGGATGACATGAACTATATTGTTAAGGCAGCGATTATCCTATACCTTAGTTTAAACCTAATTATCGATTATCATATACCATACCAACAGCTCTTAATCCTCTTGGTGATTATCGCCGTAAATATTTTTAAAGAAAGATATTTTGATTCTGTTTATTTAACCATCGTAACGCTGCTGTTAACATCTGCAGCCGTTACGGTGGATTTCCGTTTTGCAATTCTTTTTGCTCTCTGCAGTTATGACTTTATTTTAAAAAGAAAGTATATTGGATTAGCTGTAACGGCATTGTGCATGATTTATTTACTTAGGTCAAGCGATCTACTCTTAACCAACCTGTTGATTGTTCTTTTTTCCAGTTTACTAGCTTATGTTATTCGTAAAGGGAAGGAAGAGCGAGACAGTTTTAAACAAACGGTAGATAACGAGCGCCGGTTAAGGTATGAACTTGAAGATACAAAGGCGAAGCTGCTTCATTCGGCAAAGGAAATCGCTAAAATAACTGAAGTCAGAGAACGGAATCGAATTGCCCAAGAAATACACGATAGTATCGGGCACAGTATTGCGGGCATTTTGTTTCAATTGCAAGCGGCATACAAACTTCATTCAAGGGACAATGAGAAATCATTAAACATGATTCAGAGTTCTATTGAAGGGTTGGCAAAATCGGTCGAGTTACTCCGTAATACTGTCCATAATATCAAGCCAAAACAATACATAGGCATAGACTATATAAAGAACATCATCGATCATTTCAGTTTTTGCCCGGTATCACTTCAATTTAGTGGTGATTTGAATACCATACCTACCAGCCATCTAGAATTATTAAGTACAAATTTAAAAGAGGCATTAACGAACGCCTCACGGTATTCCATAGCAACAAAAATGGAGGTAAAGATTGAAGTAACCGAGCAATATTCGAGGATGTTTATAAAAGACAATGGTGTTGGTTGTAAAACGATGACAGAGGGACTTGGCCTTCGTGGTATGAAGGAAAGGGTTAGAAATGTTGGCGGAAGTCTTTCAATCTCCGCAAATGATGGATTTTTAATTGTTTGTCTAATTCCGAGGGAAGGGAGTGGGATATTTGAAGATTCTAATCGTTGATGATGATGCTTTAATTCGTGATGGATTAAAGATTTTGATTGATCTTGAAAATGACTTTGAGGTAACAGGTACGGCAGCGAATGGACAGGAAGCATTTGAGATGTGCCAAAAGCAACGGCCTGATTTAGTGTTGATGGACATCCGCATGCCCGTTATGGATGGTGTATTGGGAACGAAATTAATTAAGCAACATTTTAATACTATTAAAGTAGTAATCTTAACGACCTTTAAGGATGATGACTATATCAAAGAGGCGATAAAAAGCGGTGCTGAAGGGTATATCTTGAAAAATCAACCATCTGACAGCATCATTGAAAGTCTTCGGGCCGTGGGGAAGGGGAATATTGTTTTAGAAAGAGAAGTTGCAAGTGCTCTTTCGACAATGCTTAAAGATGAGAAGAAGGCTCCGTTGAAATTAGACCTTTCAGACAGGGAATTAGAGATACTTGGGTTAATTGCAGAAGGTTTGTCCAACAAGGAAATTGCTCAACGGATTTATTTAAGCGAGGGAACGATAAGGAACTATACAACAGGGTTACTTGAAAAATTAAAGTTACGGGATCGTACGCAGCTTGCGATATATTATTTGAAAAACTTTTGATGAAGGGTCCGTTAATGAAATTCGAAGTATATTAAAGCTCTTTCATACAAGCCTTTAAACATTAGCTAAGCACTCACAACTGGGTGCTTTTATTGTTTTAAATCATATACAAAGGATTAAATTCACGTTAAAATAGCCCTAAGCATATAATTCCAATAAGAAAGGTGGGTTTTTGTGCCTGAAAATATTCGTTCCATCCCACGTCCTCTTGTAAAAACAAACCAATGGGTTATCGTCTTAAGTGTATTGCTAACATGGGTGTCAGGTTTTGAATGGTTTTTATTAGTTCCGTTCCTTTCAGGAGTAAGCGGACTAATATTCGGATTTAATCCGATTATGCAGGTGGCAAGTTTATTTTTGAGGAAGGAGCCAAATGCTTACATTCCTGAGGATTGGGAGCAGCAGCGATTTAATCAAACCATTGCAGTATCGTGTCTTGGAATAGGATTTGTCAGCTTTTTGCTTAATTGGGATGCAGTGGGTTATATATTTACGATCATTGTTGCAGTTGCAGCATTTGTTGCCATTCTAGGCTTTTGTATTGGCTGTTTTATTCATTTTCAATGGAAGCAATATAAATATAGACGCAGCATTAAATAGTTTTTTAAATTAAAGTTCCAGCTAATTACTGGGACTTTTTTTGTTCGGATTGAAAATGAACCGATAACTGGCTAAATTGTTTGCATCCTACTTTTTAAACATTAAATTGCATAATTATTGTATATCCTCAAAACGCATAATGTAAGCGGTTTCAAACTAAGAAGCAGTGATTTTCAGTTAAAACAGTAATTTAAGCAATTTTTATATTGAATAATTATATAATCATATGTATAATAATTCATTATCAAGCAATGCAGGAGTTGAGGAAATGAAGGCTGCAATTATTGGTGGAACAGGTTATGGTTCAATTGAATTAGTAAGGTTAATAAAAAAGCACCCTCACATAGAAATAGGTACAGTTGTTTCAAACTCCCAAGCAGGGTCCATGTTTAGTGAAAATTATCCGCAGCTGTCAAATATCGTGGATCCAATTCTTGAAGCATTCAATCCAGATAGAATATGCGAGGAAAACGACCTTGTATTTTTGGCGACACCCTCAGGAGTGAGTAGTAAACTTGTTCCACCCCTATTGGATAGGGGGATAAAATGTATCGATTTATCTGGAGATTTCCGGCTAAGGTCAAGCGAGGAATATGAATCATGGTATAAACATACACCAGTCTCAGAGGATTATTTAAAACAAGCAATATACGGTTTAAGTGAAATTTATGCAGAAAAGATTAAAACTGCAAATCTAATAGCCAATCCTGGCTGCTATCCGACAGCTGCTACACTGGGCCTTATTCCAATACTTAAATCTAATTTAGCGGATTTAAATACAATAATAATTGATGCAAAATCAGGGGTTTCTGGTGCGGGGAGAGGACTTTCATTAACCTCCCACTACGCAGAAATTAATGAAAACTTAAAAGCTTATAAATTAGGAGCGCATCAGCATATACCGGAAATTGAGCAGACTTTTCAGGATGAAACTGGTCATCCAATCACGATTACTTTTACGACCCACTTGGTACCTATGACAAGAGGGATCATGTGCACGATGTATTTATCGTTAAAAGAGGATGCTACTACTGATGAGGTTCAACAAATATACAGTAAGTTTTATAAAAATAAACCGTTTGTGAGAGTCAGATCTCAAGGTGCTGTTCCGACTACAAAAGAAGTACTTGGTTCGAACTATTGCGATATTGGGCTTCATGTTGATGCAAGAACAAATCGATTAACCGTTATTTCCGTCATCGACAATTTAGTTAAAGGAGCAGCAGGCCAGGCAATTCAAAATGTAAATATCATGAACGGCTGGGATGAGCAAACAGGACTTGAATTTATCCCAATGTACCCATAAATATTTACTAGTTTTATAGTCCAACAGAGTAACCTAGGGAAATTAAAGGAGGAAAATAAAGTGATCCAGGCAATAACCACTAATGAAATAATTGTTTTTGAAAAGGAAAGTGTTACTCTGCCAAAAGGCTATAAAGCTGGCGGAATGCATTGTGGAATAAAAAGAAAACGACTCGATCTGGGGTATATTGTGTCAGATGTTCCTGCCGCAGTTGCGGGTGTATATACAACAAATTTATTTCAAGCAGCCCCATTATTAGTTACACAAGAAAGTATAGCGACAGAAAATAAAATCCAAGCAATCCTTGTTAATTCCGGTAATGCCAATGCTTGTACTGGCGAACAAGGATTAGCAGATGCAATGACCATGCAAAAAGAATTCGCAAACGAATTGGGAATTCAAGACCACTTGGTTGCAGTAACATCTACTGGGGTTATTGGTGAATTGCTTCCAGTGGGTAATATCACAAATGGCATTAAGCAAATTCTCCAAAAAGAATATAAAAATGAAGAAAACTTTAAGAAAGCAATCCTAACTACAGATACATGTACAAAAGAGATTGCCGTACAGTTTACTATTGACGGAAAAACAGTAAGCATCGGCGGTGCAGCTAAGGGTTCTGGAATGATTCATCCCAACATGGCAACGATGCTTGGATTCGTCACAACGGATGCAAACATTGCCCATGAAGATCTTCTTTCTGCCTTAAGAGAAGTAACGAATACAACATTCAATATGATTACTGTAGATGGAGATACAAGCACAAACGACATGGTATTGGTAATGGCGAATGGCCTGGCAGAGAATAACCAACTTACTAAAGATCATCCGGAATGGGACGTTTTTAACCAAGGGTTACAGATTGTTTGTGAATCACTTGCTAAAAAAATTGCCCGTGATGGCGAAGGAGCTACAAAGCTAGTCGAAGTACAAGTTAATGGCGCCTTCAGCACTAATGCTGCAAGAGCAGTTGGAAAATCAATCATCTCTTCTAATCTTGTTAAAACAGCTATCTATGGAACAGATCCAAACTGGGGAAGAATCGTTACAGCCATTGGTTATAGCGGTGTACCAGTAGAACCAACTGCAATTAAGGTTTCAATTGGTCCATTCACTGTATTCGAAAACGGTCTGCCAAGTCAATTTATTGAAGAAGAAGTGAAGGAATACTTAGAGTCAGAAAATGTTAAATTGCTTGTTGATTTAAACCAAGGTAATTTCAGTGCAACTGCCTGGGGATGCGACTTAACATACGATTATGTGAAAATCAACGCATCATACCGCACTTAAGGAGGCCGAAAAATGAAATATTTAGTCATTAAGTGTGGCGGCAGTGTGTTAAATAATCTGCCAAGATCATTTTTTGAAGATGTGGTTAAGATGCATCAGTTTGGAGAGTGGACACCAATTATTGTACATGGCGGCGGCACGCTCATCACTTCATTATTAAAAAGCTTAAACGTTGAAACCAAGTTCGTAAATGGACTCAGGGTAACGGATCATCAAGTTTTAGATGTAGTAGAAATGGTGCTAAGCGGTTCTGTTAATAAACAGGTGGTAAGAAATATTGTTGAGGTTGGCGGAAATGCGATTGGCGTAAGTGGAGTAGACGGAGGTTTATTAAAAGCTATACCGTCACGAGATGCCAAGACATTAGGCTTCGTTGGCGAAGTAGTCGAGGTCAATCAAAGCATAATCGAAGGGATCATCAATCAAGGTTTCATTCCAGTTATCTCACCTGTTGGAATTGATTTCAGTGGCCAACGCTATAACATAAACGGCGACATCGCGGCATCCGCAATTGCAAATGCTTTAGGAGCAAATCTTTGTTTTATCAGTGATATTCCGGGGATTTTAATTGAACAGAATGGCGAAAAAATGAAACTTGATAAAGTTTCAAAATCAATCATCGAAGAAATGATTAGCAATCAAACTATATATGGCGGAATGATTCCAAAGGTAACCGCGGCAATTGACGGTCTTGTTCATAACATACCTGAAGTTGGTATTATCAACGGATTTGATAAAGATAGCCTAATAGATTTTGTAAACGGAAAGAATATCGGAACAAAAATTATTCTAGAGGAGATTGCGTAATGACAACTAATAATTCCATCTCCGTAGCGTCGCCTGTCATGTCAACTTACTCCCGCTTTCCAATCACAATCGTGAAGGGAAAAGGAAGTTACGTATGGGACGATCAAGGGAACAAATTCTTAGATTTCACATCCGGTATTGCCACCTGTAATTTAGGGCATGTTCCAGAAGTGGTTAAAGGGAAACTAGAAGAACAATTACAAAATATCTGGCATTGCTCAAACCTCTACAGCATACCGAACCAAGAGCAACTTGCATCCCTTCTTACAACAAACAGCTGCGGTGACCAAGTCTTTTTTTGCAATAGTGGTGCAGAAGCAAATGAAGCCGCAATAAAACTAGCAAGAAGATATGCAAATAAGGTTAAAGGGAGCGGCTCATCCGATGTCGTCACATTCCAGCAATCATTTCATGGCAGAACCTTAGCTACCTTAACAGCTACTGGACAGGAAAAAATCCAACAGGGATTTTCACCGCTAATGCCTGGGTTCAGTTACCTGCCGTACAATGACAGCGAAGCACTTGAAAAACTTCATACAATCAAACCGGCTGCAGTACTGCTTGAGCTTATTCAAGGAGAAGGCGGAGTCATTCCCGCAAATCAGGATTGGGTAATAGAACTCTCCCAAATTTGTAAAGAAAACGATATCCTGCTTATGGTCGATGAAATCCAAACAGGAATCGGCCGAACCGGAACCCTTTTTGCCTATGAACAATACGGAATTGAACCGGATGTCATAAGTATCGCCAAAGGTCTCGGCTCAGGCTTCCCAATCGGAGCCATCATTGCAAAAGAAGAGGCGGCAAAAGGCTTTGAGCCAGGCAGCCACGGCAGTACCTTTGGCGGGAATCCATTAGCGACCGCAGCAGGGCTGGCCACCGTTACCCATATACTTGAAAGTAATTTACTCAAACACGTTATCCAAATCACGGATTACTTAGATCAACAACTCCAAGACTTGAAGGAAAAATACTCTTTTATAAAAGAAATCCGAGGAAAAGGCCTGCTTAAAGGTTTGGTTATTGAAACCAATGCCATAGAAATCGTCCAAAAAGCAATACCGAAAAACCTTCTTATTTTAACAGCCGGCCCGAACGTCGTTCGGATTTTACCACCGTTAACTGTAACAAAAGAAGAAATCAACGAATTTGCGAATAAATTGGAAAGTGTTTTTCAAAGTATACAGGAAGGCGAGTGAGCGAACTTGGAGCAGGGATACCTTACTTTGGAAACGGGAGAAGTATTTGAAGGCTCCTTAATCGGTGCTGAAAAGGATTCTCTTGGAGAAGTAGTTTTTAACACGAGCATGACCGGATACCAAGAAATCATCACCGACCCTTCATACGCAGGTCAAATCATCACCTTCTGCTATCCGATTATCGGAAACTATGGAATCAATGCACTGGATGATGAAAGCATTACACCTGCATTATCAGGGGTAGTAATCGGTGATTTATGCGAGATACCAAGCCATTATCAATTGATTCATAAGTTTTCTGAAAAACTAAAACAGACAGGAGTTCCCGGTATTGCGGGAGTTGATACAAGACTCCTCGTCAAAACCATTCGCAGCCGCGGGACGGTCAAAGGATACTTAAGCAATACAAAGAAATCAGATTTTTCCACATCGGAAAAGCATTCATTGTGGGTTGAAAAAGTATCGACTAAGGTGACGCAAGATTTCAAAAATAAAGGACCTCATGTAGTTTTATTTGACTATGGTTATAAAAAATCTATTCTACATGCTCTTTTAGATGAAAACTGTGCGGTTACAATTGTGCCATATAACACTCCTTTTGAAAAAATAAAAGCGATAAATCCGGATGGTGTCTTGTTAAGCAACGGACCAGGCGACCCAATGGAACTTCAAAAGTGGTTCCCGGAGATTAAAAAGATTACCCAAGCTTACCCTACACTCGGAATATGCCTTGGACACCAATTAATTGCTTTAGCATATGGAGCCCAGACGAAAAAACTTGCCTTCGGGCATCGCGGCGGCAATCATCCGGTTAAGGAACTTAACACGGGAAAGGTTAAAATAACAGCCCAAAATCACGGCTACGTTGTTGTTGACGAAAGTATTGATAAGAATGTTTTCGCTGTCACCTACCGAAATGTTAATGATAAATCGATTGAAGGATTAAAGCATCAAAGCTATCCAATCCAAACTGTTCAATTTCATCCCGAAGGTCATCCGGGACCAAGCGATACAGAATATATATTAAAAGATTTCGTAGGTCAGATTGCATCATTGGGAGAGACCGTTTATGCCGTTAAATAAAAACTTAAAAAAAGTCCTTGTTATCGGATCTGGCCCAATTGTCATTGGTCAGGCTGCAGAATTTGATTATGCCGGGACACAGGCGTGCATTGCCCTTAAAGAAGAGGGGATTGAGGTCGTTTTAATCAATAACAACCCGGCAACGATTATGACAGATGAGACAAACGCCGACAAGGTATATATCGAACCGTTAAACGTAGCAACCATTGAAAAGATTATTCAAAAAGAAAAGCCAGATGGTGTAATCGGCACACTTGGCGGGCAAACAGGATTGAATTTAACTGTTCAGCTTTATGAACAAAACATATTAGAAAAATATAATGTTGAACTTCTTGGAACCTCCGTGGAGTCCATCAAAAACGGTGAAGACCGGGAAAAGTTTCGGAACCTGATGCTGGAAATCGCTGAACCGATACCGGAATCTGCGATCATTCACAGCTTTGAAGAAGGGGCAGCTTTTGTAAAGAAAATTGGCTTTCCAGTCATCATTCGCCCAGCCTATACCCTTGGGGGAGAAGGAGGCGGCTTTGCCTATAACGACGAGGAACTCGGAATCGTCCTAAAGAAAGGCTTAGCGTCAAGTCCGATCCACCAAGTGTTAGTCGAAAAAAGCATTAAAGGCTGGAAGGAAATTGAATATGAGGTCATGAGGGACGCAAATGATACATGCATCATTGTTTGTAACATGGAAAACATGGACCCTGTTGGTGTTCATACCGGAGATTCGATTGTTGTTGCACCATCACAGACATTAACAGATGTTCAATATCAAATGCTCCGTGACGTTTCGATAAAAGTGATTAGGGAACTAAAAATAATTGGCGGATGCAATATCCAGTTCGCGCTTCACCCGGAATCGAATCAATATTACATCATTGAAGTGAACCCAAGGGTCAGCCGCTCGTCGGCACTTGCCTCAAAAGCAACCGGTTATCCGATTGCCCGGATGGCCGCAAAATGTGCGATTGGCTATCACCTCGATGAGATTGTGAATCCGATAACAGGGAGCACCTTTGCTTCATTTGAGCCAGCCATTGATTATATTGTCGTAAAACTGCCGCGCTTTCCGTTTGACAAGTTCCCTGAAGCTGACAGGACACTCGGAACACAAATGAAAGCAACCGGAGAAGTCATGGCAATTGACCGGACTTTTGAAGGGGCGTTAAACAAAGCAATCCGGTCAATGGAAATGAATGTTTACGGTCTTTGCCTCGAGGTAAATAAGTCTTTAAACGAGAATTCTTTGTTTGAACTGCTTGAAAAAGCAAATGACCAAAGGCTTTTCGTAATAGCCGAAGCATACAGAAGAGGAATTTCTTTTGAAAAAATTCAACAGTTAACCGGGATTGACCCATGGTTTTTACACAAAATTAGCTCAATCGTTGCATTAGAAATGGAACTAGCTTCCTTTGACTGGGGCAATGTTCCGACAGCGTTGCTGAAAGAGACAAAACGTAATAATGTTGCCGACAAGCTATTAGCGCAAATTTTTAATATCCCAGAAAAACAGATCAGAAATAGGTGGAAAGAGCTTAACTGGAAACCGGGCTATAAGATGGTAGACACCTGTTCGGCAGAATTTGATGCGGTAACCCCCTACTACTACTCAACTTGGAACGGATTTGACGAAGTAGAAGTTACGAACAAGAAGAAAATCCTTGTCATTGGATCAGGACCAATCCGTATCGGCCAGGGGATTGAATTCGATTACTGCTCGGTCCATGCCGCAAAAGCGATCAAGAAAAAAGGCTATGAAGCGGTAGTAATTAATAACAATCCTGAAACCGTTAGTACGGACTATTCAGTTGCCGACCGGCTGTATTTTGAACCACTTGCTGCTGAAGATGTTCTTCATGTCATTGAAAAAGAAAAAGTTGAGGGTGTATTGATTCAGTTCGGCGGCCAAACGGCTATCAATCTAGCGCAGGCGTTAGAAGAAGAAGGCGTCAATATTTTAGGGACAACAGTTGAAAATATAAATCTCCTTGAAGATCGAAAGGAATTTTATCAGCTTTTAGAAAACTTAAATATCCCGCATATCGAAGGGAAAACAGCAGCACATTCTGAAGAACTAATAGAAGCAGCGGCCCAGTTAGATTACCCGGTGCTTGTCCGTCCATCGTATGTCATTGGCGGTCAAGCGATGTTTACAATTTTTTCAGAAGAGGAATTAAAACAGTATATCATTCAGCTGGAGAAAAATTCTCATGCGGAGATGTGGCCGTTATTAGTTGATAAATTTTTGCCAGGGCTAGAATGTGAGATTGATGTGATCAGCGATGGCTGCAACATAGTTGTTCCGGGAATTTTTGAACATATTGAAAAAGCCGGTGTTCATTCAGGTGACAGCATCTCGGTGTTTCCGCCGCTTTCGCTATCAGCAAAAACCAAAGAAACAATCATTCATTATGCAGGAAAAATTGCAACCTCAGTACCAGTAATTGGCATGATGAACATTCAATATGTCATTTACAATGATGAAGTCTTTGTGCTTGAGGTAAACCCGCGTTCATCAAGAACCGTGCCAATTATCAGTAAAGTGACTGGCATTCCGATGATTGAATGGGCTGTAAGTGTCCAATTAGGAGAAAAGTTATCCGATATATCTGAAGTTCAAGGTTTGCTTCCTGAGCCAGATCACTTTTCCGTAAAAGCTCCAGTATTTTCATCAAGTAAGCTTAAGGGCGTGGATCATGTGCTTGGACCGGAAATGAAATCAACCGGGGAAGTACTTGGAATGGGAGCAACGTATCAGGCGGCACTTGAAAAAGTGATTCCCGCTCTTAAGGGAAGCGCAGATGTAAATTATCTGTTTTGCTCGATTGCCGACCGGGAAAAACCTGCAAGTCTCTCGATTGTGAAGGAACTTAGCAAACTCGGTTACAAGATTGTTGCAACAGAGGGAACTGCGCTGTTTTTCCAAAGCAATGGTCTTAAGGTTGAACAAGTGGTCAAAAACGATGAAGAGGTAAATGAACTTTTTCGAGAACAGCCAATCAAGGCTGTAATTAATATCCCAAACCAAGGGCGAAATAAACTTAAATTTGGTTTTAAAATTAGAGAACATGCCGTTCGTTACCAGCTGCCAGTGTTTACACATTTAGATACGCTTGAAGCAATTTGCGGCTTACAAAATCCATTCATGTCAGATGGGGAAGTACGAACAGTCCGTGAGTTTTATAATTTGAAAAAAAGAGGTGTTGACGATGTTAGAAGCATATAAATTAAGTAATATGGAAAAAAATCAATTAAAGGGAAAAGATTTTTTACAGCTTTCAGACTACACCACTGACGATATTCATTATTTGTTAGACGTGGCGCAGGAGTTAAAGACACAGCAGAAACAGGGCAAACCTCATCCGTATTTAAGCGGAAAAGTATTAGGGATGATTTTTGAAAAATCGTCAACTCGTACACGTGTATCGTTTGAAGTTGGCATGCTTCAGCTTGGCGGACATGCGATTTTCCTTAGCTCGAAGGACATCCAGCTAGGCAGAGGAGAAAGCATTTCTGATACAGCGAAAGTGTTATCCCGTTATGTCGATTGTATTATGATTCGCACATTTTCACACGACTCAGTTGAAGAATTGGCGGAGCATGCTTCAATACCTGTTATTAATGGTTTAACAGATTTACAGCACCCTTGTCAGGTATTAGCCGATTTATTGACCATTCTCGAGCATAAGGGAAAATTGGCCGGCTTAAAGATGTGCTATTTGGGAGACGGAAATAATAATATGGCGCACTCGCTGATGGAGGGTGCAGTTAAAACAGGAATGCATTTTAGTATTGCCAGCCCGGAAGGTTATCTGCCAAATGGAAAAGTAACAGGGAAGGCAATCGAAGTGGGGAAACTGACAGGAAGTACGGTTGAGGTTACAAACAATCCACAGGAAGCTGTTAAAGACGCAGATGTCATCGTTACAGATGTGTGGACCAGTATGGGGCAGGAAGAAGAAACCGAAAAGCGATTGAAGGTATTCGAATCTTATCAAGTAAATGAGGATCTATGCAAGCTTGCTAAGAACGATTTTATCTTTTTACATTGTCTGCCGGCCCATCGTGGTGAAGAGGTTACCGCCGATATCATCGATGGCCCCCATTCGGTTGTATTCGATGAGGCTGAGAACCGCCTTCATGCACAAAAAGCAATTTTAAAATTATTACTATCATAATAGTATTTATTTTTTTGAGATTTGTTGTATAATAATTCTATTGATTGAATATTAATACAAACGGAAATAAAGGAGAATACAGATGACTAAGGAAAAAATTGTTTTGGCCTATTCAGGCGGGTTGGATACATCGGTATCGGTTAAATGGATTCAGGAAAAATACGGCTATGATGTGATTGCACTAGGGCTTGATGTTGGCGAAGGAAAGGATCTTGAAGCGATTAAAGCTAAGGCACTGAATGTCGGTGCCGTTAAAGCCTATATCGTCGATGCAAAGGAACTGTTAGCGAAGGAATATATTTTACCGGCGTTAAAGGCAAATTGCTTATACGAAGGTAAGTATCCATTATCCTCAGCCCTTTCCCGACCGTTGATTTCTAAATTATTAGTTGAGGTTGCTGAAAAAGAGGGTGCAACCGCTGTTGCCCACGGTTGTACCGGAAAAGGAAATGATCAAGTTCGTTTTGAAGTTTCAATTCAAGCGTTAAATCCAAGTTTAAAAGTGGTGGCTCCTGTTCGTGAGTGGGGCATGACCCGTGATGAGGAGATTGCCTATGCCGAGGAAAATGGAATTCCAATCCCCGTTGATTTAGACAATCCATTTTCGATTGATGCTAACATTTGGGGCCGTGCCTGTGAAGCTGGTGTGCTTGAAAATCCATGGGCAGAGGCGCCGGAAGCGGCGTTTGATTGGACGAATCCAATTGAATTAACACCAGATGCAGCGGAATATGTGGAAATTGAATTTGACCAAGGTGTCCCTGTTGCTCTGAATGGCGAAAAGCTACCATTAGTACAGTTAATTGAAACGTTAAATGAGCTTGGCGGCAAGCACGGGGTTGGCCGTATCGATCATATTGAAAATAGATTAGTAGGCATTAAATCACGTGAAGTGTATGAAAATCCAGCGGCGCTCATTTTAATCAATGCTCATAAAGAATTAGAATTTCTAACCTTGACTCGTGAGGTCACTCAATTTAAAACGCAGGTTGAACAGCAGATGGCGAAAATCATTTACGAGGGACTTTGGTATTCTCCGTTAAAAGCGGCACTTGATGCCTTTATTGATGAAACACAAAAGGTGGTGTCAGGCACCATCCGCGTGAAGCTTCTAAAAGGGAATCACATGGTTGTCGGCCGAAAATCACCGCATAGTCTTTACAATGAGGAATTAGCAACCTACTCAAAAGGAGATGCGTTTGATCATAATGCGGCAGTTGGTTTTATTAAACTTTGGGGACTGCCGACGAAGGTTTATTCTGAAGTGAATAAAAAAGAATCGGTTCTAAAATAACATGAAGAATAAGTGCCCTCGAACCTTGAAATTCGAGGGCAACTTTCTTACTAGATAAATTAGCGGTATTTTGCGATTAGCCGATAAAATTAAGAATTCGCCGATATAATGGTTGGATTCGCCGATATATACTTAAAATTCGTCGATAAAATTTAAAAAACAAAAATTAGCCCAGTTTGAAGGGAGAAAAACACATGTCAAAGCTTTGGGGCGGACGTTTTACAAAGGAAACGAACAAATTGGTGGAAGAATTCACTGCTTCGATCACTTTTGATCAAAAACTAGCAAAAGAGGATATTGCAGGCAGCCTTGCACATGTCCAAATGCTGGGGGAATGCGGCATAATCCCGATGGAGGATGCTGAAAAAATTAAGGATGGCCTTCTTTCGATAAAACAGATGATAGAAAATAACGAGGTTGAGTTTTTAGTAGAAGATGAAGATATTCATATGAATATCGAAAAACTATTAATTGAAAAAATCGGCCCTGTAGGCGGCAAGCTTCATACGGGCCGCAGCCGAAACGATCAAGTGGCAACCGATATGCATCTTTATTTAAGAACGAAAACGACGGAACTTGTTAAATTGCTTGAAGATGTCCAGCAGGCAATAATCGGGCAGGCAAAAGAGAATGTGCAAACGTTGATTCCAGGGTATACACACTTGCAGCGGGCCCAGCCGGTTTCCTTTGCCCATCATTTAATGGCCTATTTTTGGATGTTTGAACGTGATAAAGAGAGAATGCTAGATTCTCTAAAACGGATTAATTGGCTTCCGCTAGGTTCTGGTGCCTTGGCGGGGACGACCTTCCCTATTAACCGTGATCGAGTGGCCGAGCTGTTAGGATTCGAAACAGTGTATCCAAACAGCATGGATGCTGTCAGCGACCGTGATTTTATTCTCGAATTTTTATCAATTGGTTCCATCATTATGACGCATATTTCCAGACTTTCTGAAGAATTGGTCATTTGGTCTAGCCAGGAGTTTCAATTTGTGGAGCTGGATGACTCCTTCTGTACAGGCTCAAGTATTATGCCGCAAAAGAAAAACCCGGACGTACCAGAACTGCTCAGAGGAAAAACGGGCCGCACGTATGGCAATTTGATTGGGTTGTTAACGGTGCTGAAAGGTTTGCCGCTCGCTTATAACAAGGATTTGCAGGAAGATAAAGAAGGAATGTTTGATACGGTGGAGACACTAGAAGGGTCATTAAAGCTGTTGGCACCAATGATCGAAACCATGACCGTTAAAAAGGATGTAATGCGTAAGGCGATCAACAATGATTTTTCAAATGCCACAGATATTGCCGATTACTTGGTTAGAAAAGGGTTACCGTTCCGGGAAGCGCATGAAGTGATTGGGAAAATTGTCTTGTATGCCATTCAATCTAATAAATTTTTACTGGATTTAACGTTCGAAGAATATCAAGAGTTCAGTCCACTATTTGAAGAAGATATTTATACGGTATTGGCTCCTGAGCATGTAGTTGCCGTAAGAAACAGCTTTGGCGGAACAGCACCGGAACAGGTAACGAAGCAAATTGCGCTGGCTGAAAGGAAACTACAAGAATAATTGTTGTGAAATGCCCGCTATTTGGCGGGCATTACTTATTTTTTCATCGGGTACCAAAAGTTTGTATAAAATACGAAAATATTAGATAAATCCCTTAAAAGAATACTAACTGGAGGGAGCTTTTTCTTTTAACATTTTTATATTTACGGATGTTTTAAAACTAGATTAACGTTACTAGGTAATTCTATTTACCTTTCTTTTGGATAAAGTGGTACATTGCGCCAATCATTCCTGCGTCATTTTGATACTTACAACTTTCAACAGGGATTTTAATATCTTTCCACCAATGAAGCTGGTCAAGTTTATTGTTAATAGTACCTATCAAACTCTGTTGGGCAATTACTCCGCCGCCAATTAAAATTTTTTGCGGGTTTAAAGTTGCGGCTAGGTTATAAATTCCATAACTAACGTTACTAATCCAGTCATCAAGTAGTTTTTTTACCGAACTATTATGGCTGGATTCTAAAAAAACGGTTTCTCCTTTAATGCTTTCAGATTCACTAATATTCTTTAGCTTTTTATAGGACTTAATTAAGGCATTAGTAGAAGCATTGGAGTGTAGTATATCCTTGTCTTCGTTTCCAGCTTGAGTAATCATAAAACCAAATTCACCACTTCTATAACTGTGACCATGCAAAAGTTTTCCGTTAATAAATATACCCCCGCCTATTCCAGTACCAATTGTCACACAAATAAAATCGGAACAATTTTTTGCGTTACCACTTATTTTTTCTGCTAAAGCAGCGCAATTTCCATCATTTTCAATTTCAACAGGAAGCGAAATTCTTTTTTTTAATAGTTTTTTAAGATTTTGATTATCCAGTGCTTTTACCGCGCCGCCTCGTTTTGAGTACCCAGTATGAGGGTTAATAAAGCCCGGTAAACTAATAGCTACACCGCTTACAGTATTATTTTTTGTATACATGTTAATGGTATCTATCATTTCATTTAAAAATAATTCTAGATCTTTACCATGGGTATGGTAACTATCTTTTGAAAGAATAGATCCATCCGCTAATAATAAACCGTGCTTTACTTTTGTCCCGCCAATATCAAAGCAAATATACTTTTTCACATTACTTCCTCCAAATCTACGAATTATTGTAAGCTTGAAGCTGTTTATTGCTAAATGACCTTAATAATGGTTCCTTCATCTGTAGTCGGCTTTTGGAATTCTTTATATATTTGTTTTAAAAAATTTTCAGATAGTCGCCTCAGCGCTCTGTTACGTTGTTTACAAGTTTCAAAATCAGTATCTACATGGAATATTTCCAAAGTAAGTCCAAATTCCTTCGCAATACGAATCCATCTTTTTCGACGTTCTCTGGTTCTGTTTGTGGTATCAACAAGTACGTTGTGTCCACTTTTTAGCAATGCCCGTACCATAAGTTCAGCGCTTTCCCACACGAGCGGTTCTGCTTCTGCTTTGTAAACTTGTCCATGTAAAGCTAGCCTAATATCATCTAGAGACACACGTACCCATCCTTGCTTCTGAAGAGTTTTACTGTATGTTGATTTCCCGCTTAATGGCATCCCACACATAATGCCCAATTTCACTTTTCATCTCTCCCAAATCAGATTCGCATCCACTATCTATATGGCAGCGACAATTAAACTTCACATAATCAGCAGGTCCTTCTACCTTATAAAATGCAATTGCGCATTGATTTGAAAGGGACAATAAACTATGTTGCATTTACCAAATGATTCAAATAAATTCTTCATAAAGCAAATGCCAGCGGTCAGCGAGACATTAATTACTGAATACCCCATGTTGATTTTCTCTAATTCGTCCAGTTGCCCTGCCATAACTAATCATTCAGCGGAAGCATGATACATGCCGTTTCCATCACAGATCCAATCACATACAGTAAGAAATAATAGAATTTATAAAAATTTTTATAATAAAGGGGAGAGCTGCAGTGTTAGAAAACGTTTCAATAATTGTACCTTTCCAAACAGACAATGGTCCAAGAGCGAAGGCTTTTGAATGGATTAAAAAATATTATGCTCGTGTGATGCCCGAAGCTGAATTATGTTTAGGACTAATCAATGGCGAGGATATTAATAAATCTAAGGCTGTAAACTTAGCAGCTAAAAAAGCAACAAAAGATATCTTTGTAATAGCTGATGCGGATGTCGTTTATAACCCCAATATTATTGTGGAAGCGATAAGATTACTTGATAAAGCAGCATGGGTAGTCCCTTTTACTGAAGTATATAATATTGAATGGCAAGGTACTGAAAGATTACTTAAAACAAAACCAAAGTGGCCTATTGATGTAAAGTATGAAGAATGTAGCAAATCAAATTGGGTTTATGAAGGATTTGCAGGAAAACTCTTGGTCATTCCTCGAGTAAATTTTGAAGCAGTTGGTGGTTTTGATGAACGATTTATTGGTTGGGGAGGCGAAGATGATGCATTTTCACATGCTGTCCGTACGCTTTGCGGAGAAATCGTAAATATTAAAGGGAAATTATTTCACTTATGGCACCCTAGTTCAAACTATCAAACAAATCCACATGGTAAAGCGAATGCGGAGCTTCTCGGTCACTATATACATGCAAGTGGAAACAAGAAAAGAATGACCAAACTCATTTATGAACGGAAAAATACTTTAGTAAACATTGAAGCTAAAAATAGTGATCATTTACACAGTTGTGATAATTTAGACGGTTATAAAAATAAATTAATTGAATCCCTGCATATTGAAAATAAACATAATAATACAAAAAAATATAAAAATAAGAAATATCCATGGTATGAGGATAATCCAAATAATTATACCATTTCCATTCCAATCAAAAGTAAGTTTGGTAACGTAGAGCTTATTGTACGGTCAGGTTCTTCTTTGACCCATTATTGGCAAGACCCTAATGGAAAGTGGCATAAAAGTAAGACGTTTGCTAAAGGTGTAACGGGAAATCCTCTTTTTTTTGAAAATAATTCAGGGCAATATGTAGTAGTCTGTAAATTAAAAACTGGTGGAGTTGGATTTTGGCTAAGAGACAACAAAGCACCTGGCTACCCTTGGTCTGGACTATGACTAAGGGTAGCCAATTTTTTTTGCTTGAAAATATAGGTATTCTCCCTTATCAACTACTCTTTATAAAACATATAATGACGATGAAGTACATTGTTTGTTTCATAAATTAAGTTCGGTTGTTATCAAATTGGACAAGTAATAAAAATTGTCCAGAACAACAGATTAACACCAAGGGAGGTAGTGTATGTTTAAAAATGTTTCTATCATCATTCCTTTCCAAACAGATCATGGTCCAAGGGAAGCGGCTTTTGAATGGATAAAACGGTACTATACTGCTGTAATGCCAGATGCCGAATTATGTTTTGGCCTTTACAGCGGCAATGAAATTAATAAATCAAAAGCTGTAAACCAAGCGGCCAAAAGGGCCACCAAAGATATTTTTGTCATAGCAGATGCGGATATTGTTTTTGACCCTGTCATTATTCTAAAGGCTATTAAACTACTTAATGAAGCAGCATGGGTTGTCCCTTTCACAGAAATATACGATATTCCGATGCAAGCAACAAAAGCTTTGCTTAGAAAACAACCGAGGTGGCCTCTAAGTGTAGAAATAGAAGATTGCATAAAAGCCAACTGGCTCTATGAGGGATTCGCCGGAAAAGTAAATGTTATTCCACGGATGCATTTCGAAGCGGTAGGTGGTTTTGATGAGCGGTTTATTGGCTGGGGAGGGGAAGATGATGCATTTTCACATACAGTCAATACCCTTTGCGGAAAATTCGTTAAAGTTGAAGGTAAAGTATTTCATTTGTGGCATCCGCCTGCCTACTCTGATTCAAAACCCTACAGTGAAACGAATAAAAAACTGCTAAATCAGTATGTATCTGCAAGCGGCAACAAGAATGACATGTTAAAAATAATGAAGGAACGTGAAGAATTTTTTGTTATGAATAACTCAATCCAGCCTGAAAAGGTTAATAGGGTTATGAATTCTTCCCAAAGTAAAATCTGTTTTATGATCCTCGTTCATGAACAGCGGGAGCTGGTAAAAGATTTAATTGATAATGTTAGAAACTATTGTCCTAATAGCACGATGGTTTTGTACAATGGTGGAGATGACCCAGCCCTCTGTGATAATTTAGGGATCCCTGTATGTCCCTCCAGCCGAAAGTTGGAGCGGGGATTCACGACCATTTATTTTCTTGAAACCATGGAATGGCTCGAAGAGACGGGGATGGATTATGAATATTTAATCAATATTGATTCTGATGCCTTGTTTATCAGAAAAGGATATGAAGAATTCATTGAGAAACAAATGAGAGATACCGACTATATGGCGGTAAAACTGCGGATTCCTGAAGAAGATTGGTATATTGGAAATGAATTAAAGAAGGATTTAAATAGATGGAAGAATCTATTTAATGTAAATCCATTCTACGGAATTTTCAATGTTGGTCAAGTTTTCAACAAATCGCTTGTTAAAGCCTTACTTCAACCCGAAAGAAAGGATAAGCTAAAAAGTGCACTGCTAAAAACGGTATCTTTCGGAACAGATGAAATCTTTTTTGTTAACATGGCAAAGGAATTGGGATTCCGTATCAAAAGTTATCCAAACAAAACAGACGAAATGGTGATTCGCTACCGTCCATACCTTACATTAGATGAAATAGTTTATAGCCTTAATGATATTAGTGAAAGTTGGTTGTTCCATCCAATTGACCGTGATATCAAAGATTTGGCTAGAAATTTGATTAAGCATCATGGATCAGAATATGAAACTAAAAGATATCGAAGTAAAAGCTTTCCATGGTATGAAAGTAATCCGGAAGCGTTTATGCCTTCAATACCTATTACTAGTAGTTTTGGAAATAAGGAGCTAATCGTGAGATCTGGTAATTTCCTGTGCCACTACTGGGAAGATTCACGAACAAGAAAATGGTACAAGAGTGAAACCTTTGCTAAAGGTGTAATTGGTACCCCCGTATGGATTGAAACTGATTCAGGAAGGTTTGAGGTTGTATGTAGATTAGCCTCAGGGGGGATTGGGTTATGGTGGAGGGACAATAATCAAAAAGGATATCCATGGTATGGACCCTCACTAATTATTAGTCAGGATGTCGAACCGATTATGATTACCAAACTTGAGGATGGATCAATCTTATTAATTTGTAAATATGGTGATAGATTTGGTTATTGGACAAGTCATTAAAAAAGAAAGTCTTAATTTCAAAAAATTTTTAGATGTGGATTCCGAATTTATTGACACTTCAAATTGTTTCGACTAAAATGAATTCTAATAATAAAATGGTGACGCATAAATATATACTCTTATCCAGAGCGGCGGAGGGACTAGGCCCGATGAAGCCCGGCAACCTTCAAGGTATTCCTTGAAAAGGTGCTAATTCCTGCAGGTTATTTTTAACCTGACAGATAAGAGGAGGAAATGAACCCTCTTCTTATGGAAGAGGGTTTTTTGCTTATCATTAAATCTAAAGGGGTGGATTAACCATGAGTGCAATAAAAGTAGCAATTCTTGGTTTTGGAACTGTTGGTGAAGGGGTTTATCGGACCATACAATCCCATTCGGAAGAGTTAACAGCTGTTTTAGGAAAAAAGGTGGAGGTAGCTGCTGTCCTCATTAAAAACAAGCAAAAGGAAAGGGAAATAAATGAAGATGTACTTGTTACGACGGATTATGAAGAAATCCTAGAGCTGCCCCAGCTTGATATTGTGGTCGAAGCCATTGTCGACAAAGAACCAACGTTTACATTTTTGAAAAAAGCAATCGAGCGCGGCTGTCACATTATTACAGCCAATAAAGAAATGTTTGCCCACCACGGGAAAGAGCTGTTCGCGCTCGCAGAAGAGCATCATGTTTCTATTGGTTTTGAAGCAACGGTGGCTGGGGGAATTCCGGTTATTCAAACGCTAAGGCAGTTATTAAAAATAAATCGTGTCCAGCAAGTCCAAGGAATTCTTAACGGGACATCAAATTTCATTTTGACGGAAATGCGCGTGAAAAAGCAGTCATTTGCTGAAAGCTTACTCTCGGCACAAGTGAATGGCTATGCGGAAGCGGATCCAACTAATGACGTTGAAGGCTATGATGCTTTTTATAAAACGATGATCCTGAGCCGTATCGCTTTTGGGGAAGAACCGATTTGGCTGGATGTCGAGCGGGAGGGGATTACTTCAATAACTAGTAAATTAATTGAAGCCGCTGAAAAATTAGGCCTTCGATTCAAACATATTGCAAGTCTTACTAGGGCAGGGGGTCAAATAAAGTCATCGGTTAAACCTGTTCTGGTTGGAAATGAACACCCATTCTATCATGTGGAGGGAGTAGAGAATGCTGTAAATGTTTTCTCGGATATAGTCGGAAGAATCACCCTCCAGGGGCCAGGTGCCGGTATGTATCCCACTGCAAGTGCGGTAATTGAAGATTTGGTGTATGTCTGTCAAAGTAAGCCTGCCAAAAGTAGTGTGACTCCTCCTCCCACAGCCATTTCGGAACCGGAAAATCCGCAGGGAAAAGAAACTTGGCTTGTATATGGACTTGCCAAGAAACAACTAAACACGTCGATTTTGTGGATTGAACAGGTTTCTGATGGGACGTATATCATCCAGGCGACTAAGAAAGATGTTGAACAGCTGGTCCGTAAACAAAATGTACTAGGCTATTATCCTATATTGGGAGAATATAACGTGGAAAAGAAAGATGAAGTATTAACAGCACTTTAATTCAAATGGGTTGTTGAACGTGAAGGACGAATCTAATCAATATTTAAAGAGGTGCGCAGGGCAAGAAAAGCCATATGCCGCCTCTTTTTTACAAAGATAAGAAAGTATAAATTTTTGACTTTGAGAATTGTCCAGCTCCAGCGCCCTAGCGGCTAATGTCCTTCGCTCTCCGCCCTACGATAAGTCAACATCGAATCGCCTCCGGCTTTTCGTGTTTCCTTTATCTCAGTTGGAGCGCTCCAGGCCATACGCCGCTGACCAGGGCGCTTACGCTTTTCTTATACTTGGTAAGTTCACATTCTATTCAAATTTCTAACATTAATATGTTAATAAACTGTGAAAGTCGTTGTCAATTTACTTCAAGGGGAGTATATTAAGAGTGTAGAGAAGATAGTGAAACAATTCACAAACTTCACTGCAAGATACAGCTAGCTGAACAGCCCCTTCATCGAAAAGGGGAATAGAAATTTTATTTTACATTAACTTGTGAAACATTTCACAAAAATAATAGGAGATGATTGTGATGAGGTGGTACAAAACCCCTGTCGCAGCAGTTGTTTGGACAGTATTGAGAGTATGGCTTGGATTACAATGGATTGAAGCAGGCTACCATAAACTAACAGGTGGATTTGATGCAGGTGGATTCCTCAAATTTGCGCTTGCTAATGCAAAAGGGGATCATCCAGCAGTGCAAGGTTGGTACGCTGACTTCTTACAACAATTCGCGATTCCAAATGTTCATATCTTCAACGTGTTAATTCCTTGGGGAGAATTACTTGTTGGTCTAGGATTAATCGTCGGTTTAGCGACGATTCCAGCTTTAATCGCTGGTGCCTTCATGAACTTAAACTTTATGCTTGCAGGTACTACTAGCACAAACCCGATTCTTTATACAGCAGCAATGATTCTACTTTTCGTGGGAGCTGGAGCTTATCTCTTCGGTCTTGACCGCTATACAGTACCATTTATCAAAGGCTATTTCAGGAAAGGTCATGTGAAGGCAGTCAAAAGCAATCAATAGCAGTAACGAGTTCTAATCGCTTAAAAATTGAAAATCTCTCTTTAGAGCTCGATGAAATAATATTTCCCCCTTTTATAGTTGAGAAGCAGGGCAGACCTGCTTCTCTTTTTTCTCGTCAGGAAAATACCTTATTTATTTTTTCGATTTTTGGCGCGCTGGTTCGCTGCGTTTGAGCGTGCTTGTGCCTCCAGATCTGCATGGTCAGCAAGTTCTTGTGAAAACTCTACGTCAATGCCATCTGACTTCATGTTCTTCGGTACCTGTGGAAGTGATCCTTTATTCTTATCACGAGTCCTGCCTCCGCGTGAACGTCCCATTGCAAAAACCCCTTTCAATTGTAGGCATGTTAGGAGCAACAATGCTCCCTTTACTAGCTTTTACAATTAGAAAGGGGTCCATTAATGGTAAAATATTTAAATTAGCGCATACTGACTAACACGTTAGGCTGTCAAGTTATTATAACTTTGTTTTTCGGTCATGGTAGCCGCCGGCACGGTCCGCCATTTTAAATTCTCTTTGGTAAGATACTTCCTGCATGCTTGTTAGCGGATATTTTCCTCTATCCTTATCTTTTTTCTTCTTTTCTGCCATCTTACTCATTCCTTTCAAAATTGTACTTATTTCCATTTTTACCTTTAAAGAAAGGAATGATACAAATTTCAGGAAAATATTCTTTTTTGATTTTGTAAAGGTTAACTATTTATTAAAAGGAAGTCCCTTTTTCCATCTATAATCGGTATCCCTGACCCAATAAACTAATTTATCATTGGATTTACAAATTAATATAGGTTTTAAATCCTGTAGTTGTGCAATCATAATAGGATCGACATCCTCACTGGTGATACGATAAGGTCCCAGCCAAGGATGTCCAGCTTTTTGATTGTTCCTCGTCCATAATCCCACACCGCCTGCGGCTAACTTACAAGCTACTGCAAAAAAACCTGAGTGGGTTTCAAAAAAAACTGGGACACCCACAGCACCATCGGCAAACGTTTCACTTTTGTACCATTTATTCTTATTATTACCTTGCCAATAATGGGTCAAAGAAGAATTCAATCTGACAATTAGTTCTTCATTCCCAAATTCACTTGTAATGGGTAAAGAAAGGTCATACATGTATGGATTACTTTGGTACCATGGATATTCTTTACTCCGGTATTTTTTACTATATTGTTCGGTTACAAGGTGTTTGATTAGTTTCCTCACCAAATCATGTTTATCACGATATACGGGATGGCACAACCAACTATTTTTTATGTTATTAAAGCTGTGAATCATTTCATCTAATGTAAAGTGGGGGCGGTAGCGAATCATCAATTCGTCAGTATTATTAGGATAGTTTTTGATTCTATAGCCAAGTTCCTTAGCCATGTTTACAAAAATAAACTCATCTGTTCCGAAGGATGATGTTTCTAGCAGTGCTTTCTTTAATATCGCCTTTTTTCTAAGTAAGGATCTGATGAGGGACCTTTTGAAAACCTGCCCGACATTGAAAATACCATAGAAGGGATAAATATTAAACAACTGTTTCCAGCGGCTTTTTTCCTTCATTAGTTCGTTTCCAATGTACCAATCTTCTTCCGGTATTCGTAATTTCACTGCCATGTAATCTGTATTCATCATTTGTGTATGGAGGAAATTTTCAAAGCCTTCCCTGATAAATAATGCATCCGAATCAATATTTACAAGGTAATCATAATCCATTTTCATTTCTTCGAGCCATTCCATAGTCTCGAGAAAATAAATTGTGGTGAATCCGCGTCCCATCTTGTGGCTAGATGGACAAACAGGAACCCCTAAATTATCACACAGGGTTGGATCATCGCCGCCATTATATAAGACCATGGAGCTATTTGGACAAAAATATCTTACGTTATCAATTAATTCTTTAACAAGAGGCCGGTTTTCATGAACAAGGATTGCAAAGCAGATTTTACTTTTAGAGGAAAGCGAATTTTTATTAAATTCCCTGGGGATGATATGATTCATCTTCTCTTGATACCCTTCACGTTCCTTAACTAATTTTACCGTTTCATATTTGTTTCCACTTGCTGAAATATACCGATTCAGGAGCTTATGATTGGCTTCACTATTTGGATTCGTTCCATAGTGAGATGAAGGGTGCCACAAATGAAATATTCTTGCCCTATAATTAACGAAGTGACCGCAAAGGGTATTGACCGCATGTGAAAAGGCATCATCTTCCCCTCCCCAGCCAACAAAACGTTCATCAAAACCGCCAACTGCTTCGAAATTCTTTCTTGGAATGACATTTAGTTTTCCAGCAAACCCGTTATAAATCCAATTTGCTTTAATACAGTTTGCTAATTCCACATCCAGTGGCCACTTTGGCGTTTTTTTAAACAGTTTTCTGGATTCGTATTTTGGAATATCATATATTTCTGTAAAAGGAACGACCCATGCCACTTTTTTTAACAAGTGTATAGAATCAAGAATAATTTGCGGGTCATAAACAATATCCGCATCTGCTATAACAAATATATCTCTTGTTGCCTTTTTGGCAGCTAGGTTAACAGCTTTTGCTTTGTTAATATCATTACCATTGTATAATCCTAAACATAATTCAGCTTCAGGCATTTCAGCAGCATAGTATCTTTTTAACCATTCAAATGCCTCTGCTCTTGGACCATAATCCGTTTGAAAAGGAATGATAATTGAGACATTTTCAAACATGCAAACCCTCCTTTTTTCAAATATTGTCCCTGCTTAATATATTCATTAATTGAACATATTCCGCTAATTTTCCAATATCATAACGATCACCGGATATGACTTTTCCAAAGACTGATTCAGATGCTAACAAACCTTTAATGGCATCCGTCAATTGTATTTCGCCTCCAACACCTTTCTTTACGGTGTCTAAACTTTGAAAAATCTCTGGAGTGAAAATATACCTGCCTACCACGGCAAGATTTGAGGGTGGATTGTTTATAGGTTTTTCCACGATATCTTGAATATTTATAAAATCAGGGCTGTCTTTCCCTTGAATAACCCCATAATCCTTTAAACAATCTTGATGTACCTGTTTTAGGGCGATAACGCTTCCATGAGTTTCCTTGTGAACATCAATTAATTCTTTAAGGGCAGGAATTTTTTGGGGAATGATAATATCATCTGGCAATAGAACTCCAAACGGTTCATTGCCTACAAAATCTTTCCCTAGTCGTATGGCGTCCCCGAGTCCACTTGCATAAGGTTGTCTAATATATAGAATTTCCACCTTTGGAAGTGCTAACTTTTCTACTAGATGTTCTTTATTTTGATTTTTTAAAAATGTATCCAACTCTAATGAATAGTCGAAATAATCAATAATCATATCCTTAGATTTTGATGTTATTATTAGTAATTGTTCAATCCCAGAATTTGCAGCCTCTTCGACAATATAGTGTATGGCTGGCTTTAATCCTAGTGGAAACATTTCTTTGGGGATTGCCTTTGTAATTGGAAGACTTCTAGTTCCGTAGCCTGCTGCAGGAATAATTGCCTTTCTTACCATTAATGAGCTCCTCACTTTCTTATTTCTCTCGAAAAAATTCAAAAAACTGTAACATGTCCAATATTTAGATTACAGAATAGGTCATCTTTTCTTTTGGAGTTAAGGAATTAGGGGAATTGTGAATTTTTACAATCCAAAAAGGGTCACAGCAAAAGTTTTATTTCATCTTATGTTCGATAGAGAGTGGATGAAAGAGGAAAAAGCCCATAATGTAGACAAACAATAAATATAAATAAGATGATGAATGGTTAATCATCAGGATTGTGGTAAAGTAATTTTGAGGTGAAGGAAATGGCTATTATAACAAAAATCACCACGCAGAAGAAAAATACGGAACGGTTTAATGTCTTTATGGATTACGGTAAAGGCGAGGAATTTGCTTTTAGTGTCGACAGCGATGTGTTAATCAAATTCCAATTAAAAAAAGGAATGGAGCTTGACGACTTTTCCTTTTTGGAGATTCAGTATCAAGACGATATTCGCAAGGCATATAACTTAGCGATTAATTATTTGGCAAGGAGAATGAGATCGGAAAAAGAGATAAGGGATTACCTAAGTCAAAAAGAGGCGGATGAGCCAGTTATTGATGAAGTAATCCATAAATTAACCGCCCAGAGATACATCAATGACGAGGAATTTGCTTTAGCATATGTGAGGACGCAGGCAAATACAACCGATAAAGGACCAGATTTAATCAAACTGGAGTTAAAAGAAAAAGGAATTGCTGAGGGGATTCGGATACAAGCCCTTGGAGAATATCCATTAGAGCAACAAATTGCGAAAGCAGTCAAAATGAGCGGAAAGTTTCTTCAAAAGGGAACAAAAGAATCCTTGAAAATTCAAAAGCAAAAGCTTGAGCAACTGCTGCTAAGAAAAGGTTATTCTTTTGAAGTCATTCAGATTGCTCTAGATGAAACCGAAGTGGATAAAGCAGATGATGAAGAAATGGAAGCGATTCGCTTCCAAGGTGAAAAGGCTGATCGGAAATTTTCTCGTTACAGTGGTTTTGAATATCAACAAAAGATGAAACAGACATTATATCGCAAAGGCTTTTCAATGGAGCTAATCGAAAGGTTCTTGGCGGAAAAAGAAAACTCATGACAAGAAGCGTCATGAGTTTTCAATGATAATCGAATCTTGATCCAATTGTTCCATGATGATTTCCGCGATTTCTTTGGCTGAACGGAGGCGTGATTTGTCTTTAATGTGGTCGCTGTCGTCCCAGAATGGGGTGTCCATGCCACCCATATAGACAGCATTCAATTTAATTCCACTGCCTTCATATTCTTTTTGCAGACTTTCGGTAAAGCCCCTAACGGCAAATTTGCTAGCAACATATACGGCTTCATTCACTTTCCCACGTAAACCAGCGGTAGAAATAATATTCATAATTCGTCCCTGGCCATTTTTTTGTAAATGAGGGAGGATGGCCTTTGTCATTAAAATCGTTCCTAATACATTCGTATCTAACATTTCGCTAATTTGCTCGTTCTCTATTCCTTCAAATGGACCAAAATGACCAATTCCCGCGTTATTAACTAATCCGAATATTTCGTTTGTACTGCTAATTTCATACAATTTTTGTTCTACTTCTTCAGCGTTTCGGATATCTAACGGAAGGATGTCTGCTTTTCCTCCAGCCGTTTCAATTTCTTGTTTTGCATGGGCTAATTTTTCAATATTTCTCCCTACCAGCAAAAGGTGAAAGCCTTTTTGCGAAAAAATGAAAGCTAATTCCTTTCCCAAACCTGATCCTGCTCCGGTAATCAATACTGTTTTCATTGTTTATTCTCCTTCTGTGAGGTTTCAGTCTTTATTTATTCTATAAAAATTACTATACTAAAAAAAGAAGACAAAGGGGAGTGATTGAGCTGCAGCAGGAGAAACGCTATAGTGCAATGACAGAATATGAACTTAGACAGGAAATCGCCATGCTTCAAGAAAAGGCTAGAAAAGCGGAGCAAATGGGAATGGTCAATGAGTTTGCGGTTGTTGAAAGAAAAGTACAGATGGCACGAGCGTACATGATAAACCCTGATCAATTTAAACCGGGAGAAGTTTATGAAATCGAAGGAGACCCCGGCCACTATTTTAAAATTGATTATATGAATGGTGTTTTTGCCTGGGGCTATCGGCTTAAAGGTGATGGAAAAGAAGAGGCATTACCGATTTCTTTATTAAAATCGCTTAAATGACAAACCAGAGATATGGCTCTCTGGTTTGTCTTGTTGTACACTTATTTATAAACCTGCGGCGATTCATCATCGCGTTCACCAGAGGCACGCATCCGCTCTTGCGGATGTGTATTGATTGTGCCATCTGCTCTTGTGGAGGCATACTCTGCTTTCGCTCTTGGCTCTCCCTCAAACTTGTTATTATTTTGATTTGGGAAATTCTTTGCTTTATTTCTCATGCTGTACCTCCATTATCGGTAATGAGAAAAACGTGAAAAGCAAAGCATTCTCAATGCTTACCACGTAACAATAGTATCTGTGCTTTTACGCTCAATTATGTTATTAGATACTGGAAATGAAAAAAGCGAGTGACTAAAGTGGAGGGCACTGAAAAAGTCCCTTAAATTTAGGTTTGTGTGTCTAAATTGTCTGTTGATTTCCGCTCCAGGCGGCTTCGCTTTCCGCGGGCGTGCCGGTGAGCCTCCTCGGCGCTAGCGCCTGCGGGGTCTCACCTGCCCCGTACTCCCGCAGGAGTCTTCGCCGCCTTCCGCTCCAATCAACAGAGTTCTTTTATTCAGATAGATACCCTCATGAACAAAAAGATGCCTAAAAATTCACAAGATTTTCAGTGCCCTCCTAAAGTGCCACTGCTTTTTTAGCTAGGAATAATACTAAGTTTCTTCCTCAATTTCTTCTCACTAAACACCCAGCCTGTGTAGGAACTGATTGGCGTTAATTCGCGGTCTAGCTGGACGACGGCCACGAAGGGATAGTGACCATTGCTCCGGTAGCGCAGGTCAATAAAACGGACTTCATAAAAATCAGTGTATTCATCAACTTCCCAGCGATAAACAGGAGAAAACGATAGAAAAGCAGACAGGTTTTTATCCTTTTTTGCCGCTTCAATTACAGGTGTTTTGGGTACTGGTATACGTTGAAATCGATCTAATATCTCAACTTTATCCTTAAGTGCCTTTCCAACAAAAAATTGCTCGCGATTCATGGCAGCAATTCGCCATTGATGGAACTTCATTGTCGGGGCAATAATAATATCCGTTGCATCAGGTATAATCGTCCTTACTTCATCTAATACTCTTTTCTTCGCGAGATATCGCATGAAATAATAGCAGACGATAACGGCATACATCAGCAAAAAGGTAACCCCTGGATCTGCCCCTAAAACCCAAATGAAAATTCCAACAACATGAATTCCAAAAATAAACGGATCAAATGTATTAATGATGCCTAGAGCAACCCATTTGTTTGAAAAAGGCCTTAGAGCTTGCGTACCATATGCATTAAAAATATCAACAAAAACATGGATAAACACGGCAGCAAATGTCCAAGCCCATAAATGCAGTAAATTGGCATCCGGGAAAAACGGGTAAATGACCGCCAAAAGGGCAATCGGCCATAAAAGCACTGCAGGAATAGAGTGTGTTACACCACGATGATTACGAATGTAGATGGCATTATTTCTAAGTTTTAAAACTGTGTCAATATCTGGTATTTGTGAGCCGGCGATGGTTGCTATTAATACACTGGCTGTAGTGGCATGGCTGCTGGCGACGGATGGGTCAAGTGTAGCCAGACCCCCAAGAGCAATGCCCATAACAACATGAGTTCCAGTATCCAAAAGGAAAAGCCTCCTTTAATATGGTCTTGTCAAAAGCTAGTATTTGGCTTATCGTAGAACAAAATGTCTTTTTAATTAAAAAAAGCAGACCATGCCCGGTAAAAGGCGCTTGCTTTTCTTATTATATTCCCTTTTATCGTATTGTTTAACAACTTGGAGGCACAAAAGTTATGTTAATTGAACAGAAAAATCTTGAAAAAATCAATATAATTGCTTTTCAAAATGATTTAATTACCTGGTTTAAAAATGAACAGCGCGACCTGCCATGGCGGAAAGACCAGGACCCGTATAAGGTTTGGGTGTCAGAAATTATGCTTCAGCAGACAAGGGTAGATACGGTTATCCCCTATTTTAATCGCTTTATTGAATGGTTTCCAACCATTGAAGACCTGGCAGAAGCGGAAGAAGATAAAGTACTTAAAGCTTGGGAAGGTCTTGGCTATTATTCAAGGGTAAGAAACTTGCAATCGGCGGTTAAAGAGGTGAAGGAAAAATACAATGGAGAAGTACCAAACACTTCTGAAGAAATTTCTTCCCTTAAAGGTGTCGGTCCCTACACGGCTGGTGCGATATTAAGTATTGCTTACGGTATTCCAGAGCCAGCTGTCGATGGGAATGTCATGCGGGTTTTATCACGGGTCCTTTCCATTTGGGATGATATTGCCAAACCATCATCCCGAAAAGTATTCGAAAAAGCAGTCCGGACGTTAATTTCGCACGAAGATCCATCTTCATTTAACCAGGCATTAATGGAATTAGGGGCATTAATCTGTTCACCAACTTCCCCTTCCTGTTTATTATGTCCAGTTCGCGACCATTGTCATGCTTTTTCCGAAGGAGTACAAAATGAACTGCCGATCAAAACGAAAAAAACAAAAACGCGTGATGTCCAGCTTGCCGCAGCAATCCTGTTAGATGACAACGGAAAAATGTTAATTCATAAACGTCCAGCAAGCGGATTGCTTGCAAATCTATGGGAGTTTCCAAATGTTGAGCTCCATCATTCATTGCAAAATGAACGGGAGCAGGTCGTCCATTTGTTTAAACAAAACCTTGCTTTAGAAATTGACCTGAAGAAAATTATTGGTCAGATTGAACATATATTTTCCCACCTCGTTTGGAATCTAAACGTGTATACTGGCAAAATACACTCTGGGTTTCAAGAGAACGAGGAGTGGAAGCTTGTCTCATTTGAGGAAATCGAGAAATTTGCTTTTCCCGTTTCCGCTCAAAAAATGCTTAAGCTTTACCTAGAACATATAAAGTGAGATTAACGATAGAAGTCAAAAAAATTTGGTAAGTTCGGTTGCTTATAAAGGGTATAAGCAACCGAAACTGAGAAAATCATCCAAGTT
This sequence comes from Neobacillus sp. NPDC058068, assembly GCF_042885335.1. NCBI lineage: Bacteria > Bacillati > Bacillota > Bacilli > Caryophanales > Bacillaceae > Neobacillus > Neobacillus sp. NPDC058068. The sequence goes on from NZ_JBHVSI010000012.1 coordinate 194,638, forward strand.
CGGTCGCTTATAAAGGGTATAAGCGACCGAAACCGAGAAAATCAACCAAGTACGGTCGCTTATAAGGCGTATAAGCGACCGAAACCGAGAAAATCAACCAAGTACGGTAGCTTATAAGGGGTATAAGCTACCGAAACTGAGAAAATCAACCAAGTACGGTAGCTTATAAAGGGTATAAGCTACCGAAACCGAAAAAATCGTCCAAGTACGGTCGCTTATAAAGGGTATAAGCGACCGAAACTGAGAAAATCAACCAAGTTCAGTCGCCAACAAGATTGCATATTTTTAAAAAGGATTCTTCCCCTATTTACACATCATTGGATCATTTACCATATCCACTTGTTTTAAGTTTTTCTTATGTCGCTTGAAGACCACCGCGATTTTCAATTTCTTTAATGATTTCCCGATGGATTGTCTGTCCTTCACTATTTAAATATGGTGCTATTTGCTGTAAGGAATGATGAAAAAAAGCAAGCTCACTTGGTTCCCAATCTGATTTTGCCATCATCGAAAGCTCGGTCATATCTCGTCCCGCATACATGTTACTACTTCCTTTCAATAGGTTATTTTGCCTTAGTTTTTTGTTTAATAATTGTCTTCTATTCATGAAAAGGCTAAAATGGAGAAATAATTGATAGTAGAAGGGAATAAGAAAAATGACTCAAAAGGTAGCACTTATAACTGGCAGCAGCCGGGGAATTGGTAAAGCAACTGCACTTCGGTTAGCCGAAGCAGGATATGATATTGTAATAAATTATGCGAGAAGTAAAAAAGGTGCCCTGGAAACAGCTGAACAAGTTGAAGCGTTGGGTAGAAAAGCATTCATTATCAAAGCCAATGTTGGTGATGTCGATAAAATAAAAGATATGTTTGCTCAAATTGATCAAGAATTTGGCCGTTTAGACGTATTTGTCAATAATGCAGCCTCAGGAGTACAGCGTCCAGTAATGGAACTTGAAGAATCACATTGGGATTGGACCTTAAATATCAATAGTAAAGCTCTATTGTTCTGTGCGCAGGAAGCAGCCAAGTTGATGGAGAGAAATGGCGGCGGGAAAATTGTCAGCATCAGTTCGCTTGGTTCCATCCGCTATTTGGAAAACTACACGGTAGTTGGGGTCTCCAAAGCGGCACTTGAGGCTTTAACGAGATATTTAGCGGTCGAATTAGCACCGAAAAATATTGTGGTTAATGCGGTCTCTGGTGGCGCTGTCGATACGGAGGCATTGAAGCATTTTCCTAACCGTGAAGAACTTCTTCAGGAAGCAAAAGAAAAAACACCGGCTGGCAGAATGGTTGAAATTGACGATATGGTCAATTGCGTCATGTTCCTTTTGTCCGAGGAGTCAAGTATGATTAGGGGGCAAACGATTATTATTGACGGGGGAATATCCTTACTCGTATAGTAACTTTTTTTATTTAATAATTTTGGATAATCTCCACCTTCCATGGATACATTAATCTCGTGGAGGTGATTACAATGGCAAAATTCAATCAACAGCCAAACAAAACTTCAGCTGGAACAAACATCCAGGAAGTAAAACAACAAAACGCTCAAGCAGGTGCTGGAGCTGGCGCTGCCGGTTCTGCAGGTCAATTTGGAACTGAGTTTGGAAGCGAAACAAATGCACAAGAGGTAAAAAAACAAAACCAAACAGCAGAAGCTCGTAAAAACCAAAATGCTGGCCAATTTGGTCAAGAATAACAAAATACTTAAGCAGAAGGCGCTCTTTTCCGAAAAGGGCGCCTTCTTTTGTAGTAGTTTCTTCGACAAAACTTCCCTTAGGTCTACAGAAGTTGTCAAAGGAGAATACTGTTTATTAAAGAATACATAATGAGTACGAAAATATAAGGCGGTGAGGGAAATGAGTCATTTTAATCGATTAGTTTCCGAACAAATGGTGACGATGGAAAAACTTCTGTATCTTCAGGCTGAGCTTGAGCGCTGTCAACAAATCGAAGAAGAGCTTCAGATTCTCCAGAATGCCACTAATCTTGAAAGTGTTCAGACTGACATTCAACAGATGAAAAAGGAATTGAGAGAAATTCAGCTCATTTTTGAAAAGCAGACAGAAGAGGTAATTAATGCATATCGGGAGACAAACTTAACACATTCCATGTAGATAGTAAGAAAAATTCGCAAATTTTTACAAAGAGCCATGGATTTATGGCTCTTTTGTTTTAAATTCTGTTCTCAACCGTTATAATAATAGAAAATAGGAATTTTCTTTGTTGCCTTTTGTCGATATTTACTTAAAAAATTTTTAGAATAGGTTACAAAGCGTTCAGGAATGAAGGTAGGGGAGAACATGGGCGTACCCATAGAAGGTGAACCAATGCAAATACATAGCTATAAGCACAATGGGCACATCCATCGCGTCTGGGAAGAAACAACCGTTTTAAAAGGGTCGCAGCATTTAGTGATTGGCGGAAATGATCGTACCTTGGTAACTGAATCAGATGGGAGAACGTGGATTACAAGGGAACCAGCCATTTGTTACTTCCACTCACAATACTGGTTCAATGTCATTGGGATGATCCGAGAGGACGGCATTTATTATTACTGTAATATCAGTTCACCATTCATTTTTGATGGTGAAGCACTAAAGTATATTGATTATGACCTTGATATCAAGGTGTACCCTGATATGACCTTTAATTTACTAGACGAAGATGAGTATGAACGGCATCGCCGTGAAATGAATTATCCAGATGTGATTGATCAAATTCTAAAGCGGAATGTTGAAAAACTGATTCAATGGATTCGGCAGCGGAATGGCCCGTTTGCACCAGATTTTATTGATATTTGGTATGAACGTTATCTAACATATAGACGTTAGAAGCTAAACACCTGTTGATTGTTATATCAACAGGTTTTGTTATGAAGAGAGGAGGCTTTAATACGGTGAGCAGCATTCGCAGATACCTTCAATTTGTAAAACCGTATCGTCTGCAGATTATTGGAACGGTCATTATCGGGGTGATTAAATTTTCTATTCCGCTCATCATTCCATTGTTGATTAAATACGTCGTTGATGATATCGTCGGGAACCATTCCTTATCTCACGATGAAAAGATTAATAAACTAATGCTCATTATGGGTGTGATGCTTGTTGTGTTTGTCATCCTGAGACCGCCTATCGAATATTACCGCCAATATTTCTCCCAATGGACATCAAGTAAAATCCTTTATGATATTCGTGATACGTGTTTTTCACATATTCAAAAGTTGAGCTTCAAATATTATTCAAACACTCGTGCAGGTGAGATTATCTCACGTGTGATTAATGATGTCGAGCAAACCAAAACATTTGTTATTTCCGGATTAATGAATCTATGGCTTGATATTGCAACCATCATCCTTGCCATTATTTTAATGTTTTCAATGAATGCTAAACTAACGTTGGTTTCGATTCTTCTGTTCCCACTTTACGCCTTTTCAGTGCGTTACTTTTTCGGAAATTTACGTAAACTGACTCGTTCGCGTTCGCAAGCCCTGGCAGAAGTCCAAAGCTATTTACATGAGCGCGTGCAGGGGATGCCGGTAATTAAAAGCTTTGCGATTGAAGAATATGAACAGGGTCAATTTGATAAGCAAAATAAGAACTTTTTAGAAAAGGCGCTGCAGCATACAAGCTGGAATGCCAAGTCCTTTTCAACGGTTAATACGATAACGGATATTGCTCCATTACTCGTTATTGGCTATTCGGCCTATTTGGTCATCCAGAATCAGCTTTCACTGGGTACAATGGTTGCGTTTTTTGCCTATATTGACAAGCTTTATAGTCCACTGAGAAGGTTGGTCAATTCATCAACAACTATTACTCAATCCTTTGCATCGATGGACAGGGTATTTGAATTCTTGGATGAGAAATATGATATCGTTGATGCCCCCCATGCGCGGGTGTGCAGTAAAGTTAATGGAGATATCTCCTTTGAAAATGTTTCTTTTTCCTACGATAAAAATGAGGAAATGGTGTTAAAGAACATTCAGTTAGATGTGAAAAAGGGAGAAACGATTGCGCTTGTAGGGATGAGCGGCGGCGGGAAATCAACGCTAGTCAGTCTGATTCCTCGTTTTTATGACGTAACAAAGGGCAGAATTACTTTAGACGGGGTCGATATCCGGCAATTTAAGGTTCAAACTTTAAGAGACAAAATTGGTGTCGTTTTTCAGGATAATATTTTATTTAGTGAATCGGTTAGGGACAATATTTTATTAGGCAAGCCAGGGGCTTCGGATGAGGAAGTTTATCGGGCGGCTAAAGCGGCGAATGCCCATGAGTTTATCTTAAATCTGTCAGACGGGTACAACACCAAGGTTGGCGAAAGAGGTGTCAAGCTTTCTGGCGGACAAAAACAACGCGTTGCGATTGCCCGCGTATTCTTGAAAAATCCACCAATCTTAATACTTGATGAGGCAACATCAGCACTGGATTTAGAAAGTGAACATTCGATCCAAGAATCACTTGAGGAGTTGGCAAAGGACCGGACCACTTTTATTGTGGCCCACCGGTTATCGACGATTACCCATGCGAATCGGATTGTCCTAATTGAGCACGGACAAATCGTGGAAGTGGGAACACATGACGAACTAATGGCCAAACAAGGAAATTATTATAAATTATTTCAGGTGCAGCAACTAGAACAAACAAAAACCGAGGCAGAGTAATCTGCTTCGGTTTTTCTAGTCTTGGCCTTCTTCTTCAATCGATACCTCATTTTTATGGTAGGAATGAAAGCTGGTAATCAATATATCGAGATGTTCAACTTCTTCGCCATAATCAATAATCGAAGCGACAATCTGCATGGTATGGTAAAGATGCGGATTATCTTGGTCGGCAGATTCTCTCTGATGTGCTAAAAAGTAGTCGAATAACTCCTTTTTATTTAAGGAAACATTCTCTTCATGATATGGAGCCGGCGTTGGGATTTTTCCGATGAACCGAAGTAAGACCTGTTCATGATGATAAATAAGGTTATCTAGTTGTTCCTGTACCGATTGCTTAAAATTCTCATTGAGCTGGAGCAGCTCGTTTTCATAACGATGCAGTCTTTTTAACGTATCAAGTGCTTTTTTTGCCGTTAAGTTCAATTGCCGGTAAATAACAAGCTTTCTCGATTTTTCAAGATGCTGTTTAGAAAAATAACTTCGTTCTTCCTTGTACATCTTATAAAACTGACCCATCGTCTGGATTTCTTCTTTTAATTTCATAATATCTGTCTTGAGAAGCTGATGATCATAATCATGGCGTGTACTTAAACGAATCCACTTAATAATTTCCTCAGTAGTGCCAACGATTTTAAAATAAAGCTTATTTTCATATTTTGGCGGGATAAAGACAAGATTGACGATAAACGCTGAAAATACCCCAATCATGATAGTGGAGAAGCGAATCCCGGCAAATTGAATAAAACTTCCGCTTTGTGTTTCCATAATCGATATTAATGTTACAAGTGAGAGTCCGATTGTGTTCTCTAGTTTGAGTTTAAGATTAATAATAATCACAATGATTGCGGCTAAGCCGATAACGATAAAGTGGTTTCCTAATAGGAGAACTAAGATGACGGCAAGCAAAGCACCAATGATATTTCCTTGGATTTGTTCAACAATAGTTAAATAAGAGCGATAAATGGTCGGTTGAATCGCAAATATTGCTGCGATGGCAGCGAATACTGGTGAAGGCGAATGGAACAACTGACTTAAGTATAGGGCTAAAACAATTGCTATTCCCGTTTTTAAGATGCGGGCACCTAACTTCATTCTAAATAAATTCCTTTCAAAATACGTTTTTGTTTTATTTTGCTCACTAACAAACAATTAAGTACTATACATGGATTAATACATATAATCAAGAGAAATTATATGTATTTAACTTGTAAATATTGCAGGAATTTACGATAAAAAAACAAACGTCCTCAAAGCAGAGGACGTTAATTCGTTTGTGTGGTAGAAGGACGTGTGAAACACCCTATTCGTTTAGTAATGAAAAAGCATGATTTACTGCGTGAAGAGTTGCTTCGATATCCTCTTCCGTATGGGCAATCGTCAGGAACCATGCTTCGTATTTGGATGGAGCAAGATTAATTCCTTGCTTGAGCATCAGTTTAAAAAACTTTGCGAAAATTTCACCATCAGTGTTTTCCGCCTGTTGATAATTTTCAATTTTTTCAGATGTAAAATAAACAGTAAGTGCACCTTTCAAGCGATTGATGGTGATTTGAACGTCATGCCTCTTAGCTGCCTCTAAAATTCCTGCTTCAAGCACTGCCCCTAACCGATCTAAATAATCATAGACACCATCCTGCTTTAATACCTCGAGACAGGCGATTCCTGATAAAATCGATGCTGGATTTCCCGCCATTGTTCCAGCTTGGTATGCAGGTCCAAGCGGTGCTACCGTTTCCATGATTTCTTTCCGGCCGCCATAAGCACCGATTGGCAGACCGCCGCCAATAATTTTTCCCAGTACAGTTAAGTCAGGCTGGATGCCTAATAAATCCTGTGCACCACCGTACATAAATCGGAATGCCGTAATGACTTCATCATAGATTACAAGTGCACCTGCTGCATGAGTAAGATCATTGACTTGCTGCAAAAATCCTGGTTTTGGCTCAACGATCCCAAAGTTTCCAACGATTGGCTCAACTAATACCGCGGCAATTTGCGGTCCCCACTTTTCTAATGCTTCTTTAAATGGTCCGATATCGTTGAAGGGTACAGTTATCACTTCTTGAGCAATGCTTTTTGGCACCCCAGCCGAATCAGGTGTCCCAAGCGTGGAAGGTCCAGAGCCTGCAGCAACGAGGACAAGGTCGGAGTGACCATGATAGCATCCTGCAAATTTGATGATTTTATCGCGTCCAGTATAGGCGCGTGCCACACGGATTGTTGTCATTACCGCTTCCGTTCCGGAATTCACAAAGCGCACTCTATCCATTGAAGGAATCGCTTCTTTCAGCATTTTGGCAAATTTCACTTCGTGTGGTGTTGGGGTGCCGTAAAGAACCCCAGATTCTGCCGCTTTTTTAATTGCTTCTGTAATATGTGGATGGGCATGACCGGTAATAATTGGACCATAAGCTGCCAGGTAGTCAATATATTGATTGCCGTCAACATCCCAGAAGTAAGCACCTTGGGCGCGTTCCATGACAACTGGAGCACCGCCGCCAACTGCTTTATAGGAACGTGAAGGGCTGTTAACCCCGCCGACAATATGTTTTAAGGCCTCGTTATGTAGACGTTCAGAGTTTGGAAATTGCATATTTTACCTCCTATAATTATTTCATCCCTAATTTTATCACTATTTTTATTATCATTTAACTTTTTGAAAATTTAATGAAGTGCAGGACTATTGTTTTAACGCTCTTATTTAGCTAAACTAATTCATTAGGGTAAGTTTCAGGAGGTAGAAGGATGAAAAATGCCATTGAGGTACAAAAATTAAGAAAAGAATTTAAAGCCTACTCCAGTCGTTCTGGGTTAACGGGGGCATTCCGAGATTTATTCACAAGAAATTATAAAATTGCTACCGCTGTAAATGATATAAGTTTTACAGTCAAAAAAGGTGAAATGGTCGGTTACATCGGCGAAAATGGGGCAGGGAAATCGACCACGATTAAAATGCTGACAGGTATCCTGACTCCGACTTCCGGACAAATCAGCGTTAACGGCATGAATCCGCACAAAGAGCGGGAAAAATTTGTCCAAACTATCGGCGTTGTTTTCGGGCAGCGCTCGCAATTATGGTGGGATATCGCCGTACAGGAGTCATTCCGCCTGTTGAAAAAAGTGTATAAAGTGTCGGATCAACAATATGACGACCACATGAATCATGTCATTCGAACATTGGATATCGAGCCGCTTCTCGATAAGCCTGTCCGTAAATTATCGCTTGGTCAACGGATGCGCTGTGAATTGGCAGCAGCGTTGATTCACAATCCGCCGTTACTGTTCTTAGATGAGCCGACAATTGGTCTAGATGTACTGGTGAAGTTGAAAATTCGTGAATTTTTAAAAGAAATTAATGAGAAATATAACACGACGATTCTGCTGACAACCCACGACCTTACTGATATTGAAGCGTTGTGCGAGCGGGTAATCATGCTTGATGAAGGGCATGTGATTTATGACGGGGCACTTAAGAATTTAAAAGAAACATTAGGCGAAGGAAAAGAGCTCCAATTTCAGTTTCTTGAAAAGGTGGATCTCGCAGCTGTTAAACATGTAACAAACGGTATGTCTGTTAAATGGGAGTTAGATGATAAGGACCTAATCTTTACTGCAAATATCGAGGACAGCGATGAACTCATTTCGCAGCTTATTGCCACGGTCGCAGCTGCTTTTAAAATTAAAGACATGAAAATTAACGAAACCTCTACAGAAGAAATCATCCGTAATATTTATGAAAAGGGTGCGGTCGACGTTGGATAAATATTTAGAAATGATTAGAATCCGGTTTTTAATGATGCTCGCCTACCGGACGAATTATTATACGGGGATTTTTATTTATAGCATAAATATCGGAGCCTATTATTTTTTATGGACGGCTATTTATGGCGGGAAGGAGCAAATTCAGGGGCTGTCTGTCATCCAAATGACTACCTATGTCGCAATTTCCTGGATGGCCCGAGCGTTTTACTTCAATAACCTTGACCGCGAAATGGCGATGGAAATCATGGAGGGGAAAGTGGCCGTTGAGCTCATTAGACCTTACAATTATCTTGGGATGAAGACGATGCAGGGCTTAGGCGAAGGGATTTTTCGCTTGTTTTTCTTTTCGGCACCAGGACTTGTCATTGTTTATTTCATCTTCCCAATTCGGATCACCTGGGATCTGAGCGTATGGGGCTTATTTGCCGTCTCCATCCTGCTGAGCTTTTTCATTAATACGCAGCTAAATTTATTAACAGGGCTAACGACTTTCTTCTTATATAATAATACGGGGCTGATTCGGGCAAAACGTGTGGTCATTGATTTGTTTTCCGGTCTGCTCTTGCCGATTAGTTTTTTTCCCGGATGGGCGCAAGGGATTATGAAATACCTCCCGTTTCAAGGGATTAGCTATATACCGAGTATGATTTTTACGAAAGGCTTTTCGCACCAGCAGGCTATCGAAGCACTTGGACAGCAATTATTATGGGTAATCGTTTTAGTTATCCCAATCCAATTGCTGTGGCATGCGGCTAAGAAACAGCTGGTGATTCAAGGGGGCTAAGCGTTGTTTTACGTATCGATGTTTTTTCAATACCTATCGCAATATTTAAAAACAAGACTACAATATCGGGCAGATTTGTTTGTTGAGTTTTTCTCGGATTTACTTTCGCAGGCGATTAATCTGGTCTTTATCTTAGTCGTTTTTGGCCACACTAATTTGCTTCATGGCTGGAATCGGGATGAAATTATTTTTATTTATGGCTTTTTCTTAGTTCCTTACGCTGTCTTTTCTGCGTTTTTTAATATTTGGGACTTTAATGAACGCTATATCGTAAAAGGGGAACTTGACCGGATTTTAACAAGACCGATCCACAGTCTGTTTCAAATTATTCTCGAACGACTGGAACTGGAATCTTTATTCGGGGCACTTACCGGGCTTGCCGTTATGTTTTATGCCGGCAGCAGGCTGGGTGTTGAAGTGCACTGGTATGATCCGTTCTTGTTTATTGTGTTTGTAATCGGCGGAGCGCTTGTGTACGGCGGCGTGTTCATCATGCTTGCCTGCATTAGCTTCTGGGCAGATGCAAGAACATCGCTCATGCCGATGATGTACAATATTAGCAACTACGGCAGGTACCCGGTTAATATTTATAATAAAATCATCCGCTTTGTACTAACGTGGATTCTGCCGTTTGCGTTTGTTGGCGTTTATCCCGCGGCCTTTTTCCTTGGAAAAAATGAATGGTATTGGTATTCATTCATCACTCCAGTTATCGGAATTCTCTTTTTTGTTTTCTCCGTGCTCTTATGGAATCAGGGTGTCAAGAAATATCGCGGAGCGGGGAATTAATTACAACTTGGATATTTTATTGTCCAAGCAAGCATAGAAATAGAGTAACCTATGCTGAATTTAGAGGTGATCCTCGGTGTTCTATTTCTTGCTGCCAATTGTTATCTTTTGTATATTTATGAGTTTAAGAACTTTATTTATCCCTAACACAATTAGAGGGAAATTTGTCTCAGTAGATAATTTTCTTTATTTAGGGACAGTCTACTTGACCGTTATCCTTGGATTTGGATTAATTTATCTTCTCTTTCATTTAATTGGATTGCCGTTACTTAAAGAAGTGAACCCGCATCCAAAGGGTAATATTTTTGAAACAAGTTTTTATTTTAGCGCAATGACATTGTTCTCAGTCGGTAATGGGGATGTCCTGCCGCAGGGTGTGGGCAGAATTATTGCTGTTATTGAGGCATTAATAGGTTATACACTGCCCGCTGCATTTGTCGCGCGAGTCATGTTGAATAGGGAAAAATAATCCTATCGGCTGCGAGAAAGTTGTGTTATCTAGAAAGATTAGTTACGCTATAATGAAAGAAATAATTTACAATTGGAGTGATATCAAGTGACGGTTGAGATAGGGAAGCAAGCACCTGATTTTCAGTTAGAAGCGAATAATGGCGAGACAGTAACATTAGCAAAATTTCGCGGAAAAAATATTGTTCTTTATTTTTATCCAAAGGACATGACTCCTGGATGTACGACTGAAGCATGTGATTTCCGGGACCAATTTCAGCAATTTCATGATTTGAATGCGGTGATCCTAGGGGTAAGCCCAGATCCGGTCAACCGCCATCAAAAATTTATCGAAAAATACGGTCTGCCATTCTTGCTGCTTGCGGATACGGACCACGAAGCCGCCGAAGCCTATAGAGTATGGAAATTAAAGAAAAACTTTGGGAAAGAATATATGGGGATCGAAAGGTCGACATTTATTATTAATCAAGAGGGCACACTCGTTAAGGAATGGAGAAAGGTTCAAGTCAAGGGGCATGTGGAGGAAGCATTAACTTACATACGCGCTAACCAATAATTTTTCTAAGCCTATTTTTAAGAGGAAAGGCATTTGTCCAATGCAACAATCCTTGATTTGAATATCATTTTATTAGGGCATACCTCCTCAGATAAATTTTGGGTCCATAGCGGCCCTTTTTTTTATGCTTAAAAAGGGATATCTTCATTCCGAGTATTCGAAATATACATATAGGTGTTATGATAAAGAAAATAATCACTTCCTGTCTGCCAAAGGGGAAGAGCCAAATAGTTCATTGGGCTTGCACTAAGTCATTTAAATAATGAAAATTTTAAAGGGAAAGAAATCATTGAAAATGCATATCATAAAATACAATCAAATCTTTTTCATGTAGGAGCAAGTTAAAATATAAGAAACATGTCGGTTAGTGAGATTACAATATTGACAAAAGTACAAATTACCTAGTACAATTAATTATAACAATTATAATATAAGAATATTTTTTGGAAGAAGGTGCATGGCGATGAATCAATTAAAAGAAGCGTTGGATACCCTAAAGGATACGGGGGTACGAATTACTCCGCAACGTCATGCGATACTTGAATATTTAATAAACTCGATGTCACATCCTACTGCAGATGAAATCTATAAGGCACTTGAAGGAAAATTTCCAAATATGAGTGTGGCGACGGTTTACAATAATTTACGAGTATTTCGTGAAGTTGGTCTTGTAAAGGAATTAACTTACGGGGATGCATCAGCGCGTTTCGATTTTGTAACTTCGCATCATTATCATGTCATTTGTGAAAAGTGCGGAAAAATTGTCGACTTTCATTATCCAGGCTTAGATGAGGTGGAGCATCTTGCTTCACATGTGACCGGATTTAAGGTGGAAAATCACCGGATGGAAATCTACGGTTCCTGTCCTGAATGTGCAAGTAAAGAGGTACATTAACTTTATACTATGAAAGCTGATTTTAAAATTTTTGCGAAAAAAAGGATGACTTACCAATCACGGCTAGAAGCCATGATGGTAAGCCATCCCTTATTTATTTTTCCGGTTTTTCTTATTATAGGTTTCGTCAAATTCTTTTCCTTCGAGTTTGGGATCAAGTGTTAATGGTTCACGACAATACATACACATATCCACTTTCCCAAGCATTTTTGTTTGCTTTCCACAGCTTGGACACGTTACATGGATGGATTTTGTTGATAACATTCCAATCCAAAAATAAACAACTGTACTCGCGATAATAAAAAGAAGACCAAAAAGCATGAAGATGGTCATAATAAGTGGTGAAGTACGAAAAAAGATACCGCCATACATAACAATGAAGCCGATGAAAATTAATGATAATGCAAAGCTGCGAATTTTATTTATTTTACTCGAATATTTTGCCATGAAACTCCCTCCTAGAGAAACTATACCATATTTACGAAAAGAGAAAAAATCATGCGACATGAATGTCGAAATTTGTCTTTGTTTTAAGGAGGATATTTAGTTTCACTGTCGAACATATACCATACCCGAAAAAAATGGAGGAATGATGAATGGAAGACATCCTTCGGCCTATTTATCAAGAAAGGGCGAGCCAATCCAATACTCTAGGAGTGTTGTTAATTGAAAAAAAACAAAAATTAAGCCATATCACTGTTTCATTTGATGTTATTCTCTTGGTAATTGTAAAAGAGGCGGATCAGCCATTATTCATAAAACACTATACGTACAACAACAAAAAGGCTGCCATGCATGTCGTAGCCGAAACCCAGCTCCAAGAATGGCTTTTACTGGGCACAAATCGAAAAATATTTGAGTGGCTTTATGATGCCAAAATCCTTTTTGACCGAAATGAATACGTTGCAAATTTAAAAACGGAACTGCGCGAATTTCCTTTTAACGGACGAAAAATCAAAATGGGCGTAGAATTTGCTAAATTAATTCGTCGTTATGTCGATGGAAAAGCCCTATTCGAAAGCAAACAGGTTTTAGATGCTTATAATCATGTTGTCCATTCCTTGCACCATCTTGCAAGATTAGCGGTGATTGAAAATGGTCTTCACCCAGAGCTAACAGTTTGGCAGCAAGTAAAACAAATCGAACCGGAAATATATAAATTATATGAGGAACTGGTTAATAGTGAAGAGACACTTGAGAAAAGACTGGAACTGTTATTCCTTGCAAGTGAATTCATGATTCATTCTAGAACAAATATTGGGACCTCTCACTTATTGGAAGTACTCAGCGGCAAGGAATACTGGTTTTTTAATGAAATGATGAATGAAAAGGATTTAATCCCTTACTCCGTTGATCTTGCTGTCCTGCTTGAGTATTTAATTGAAAAACATCTAATAGATGTAATAAATATTGAAACAAAAGGTCATGGGGTTTTTCATCGCGGATATTGTGTTCACAAAAAATTATCGTAAAAAAATAAAAAAGGTATTGACCTTTTATTGTTTGCTTGGTATATTAATAACCGTCGCTGCGAAACATTCTTATAAAGTTTTCGTGAGTGACGGTTTGAAAAAAAGTTATTGACATTTTTAAAAGCTTTATGTTATATTAATAAAGTCGCTTAAGAGTGATTGAAAGATTGTTCTTTGAAAACTAAACAAACAAAAACGTCAACAAACAATATTTTTTAGTTTCTTTTAGAAACTAAGCCAACGTTTTATTTTATGAGCTAATCAACTTTCTTGGAGAGTTTGATCCTGGCTCAGGACGAACGCTGGCGGCGTGCCTAATACAT